>JAPLRP010000050.1 GCA_026399095.1 Methylococcales bacterium
ACAACTGGCGGTAGCCGGTCAATACGGTGTATTCAATCTCGGTACCGACGGTGCCTGGACTTATGATGCGACGACGGCTCACGATGAGTTTCAGGCCGGTACAACTTATACTGATACTTTTAACGTATTCAGTGCTGACGGCACAGAAAGCAGCGTGACTAATAACATTCTGGGTACCAACGATGCCGCAGTCATCACGCCTGCTGTAGCTGACTTGGTTGAAACCGATGTCGCCTTAAACACGTCTGGTCAACTACTTATCAGCGACGTGGATAGTGCCGCTACTTTTGTAGAACAACTGGCGGTAGCCGGTCAATACGGTGTATTCAATCTCGGTACCGACGGTGCCTGGACTTATGATGCGACGACGGCTCACGATGAGTTTCAGGCCGGTACAACTTATACTGATACTTTTAACGTATTCAGTGCTGACGGACCGTGAACATTTTGGGTACCAACGATGCAGCGGTATTAACCGGCAGTCAAGCGATCCTAGCAGACGGCACTGAAGACGTGTTCTACGGGGTTAGCGCAGCGGACTTATTGGCGGGCTTTAGCGATGTCGACGGCGATGCCTTGACAGTGATTGACTTGATGGCCGATCACGGCGCCATCGTTGATAACGGTGATGGCACTTATGCCATCATCCCAGAACTGAACTACAACGGCGCGATGGTATTAATCTACGGCGTTAGCGATGGCCATGTTTCGATTCCTGGCAACCTGACTTACACCGTTACAGCTAAAATCATGCCAGTAGTCGTTGATCCAACCCCTGCACCAGTAGTTGTTGATCCAACCCCTGCACCAGTAGTCGTTGATCCAACCCCTGCACCAGTAGTTGTTGATCCAACTCCTGCACCAGTAGTTGTTGATCCAACCCCTGCGCCAGTAGTCGTTGATCCAACCCCTGCACCAGTAGTTGTTGATCCAACCCCTGCGCCAGTAGTCGTTGATCCAACCCCTGCACCAGTAGTTGTTGATCCAACCCCTGCACCAGTAGTTGTTGATCCAACCCCTGCACCAGTAGTTGTTGATCCAATCCCAGTACTAGTTCAACCTATACCTAGTCTTATTATTGTTCGGGATATTAAATTGAAAGGGAGTATCCATAATGATTCCCTTCACGGTAAGGGTGGCAACGACAAATTAGATGGCGGCCATGGTAATGACAAGTTGTATGGTGGAACCGGTAACGATTGGTTAGACGGTGGCATTGGCGAAGACATTCTTCGTGGTGATGGCGGTAATGACAAGCTGTATGGTGGTGCCGGTAATGACAAGTTGTATGGTGGAACCGGTAACGATTGGTTAGACGGTGGCATTGGCAAAGACATTCTTCGTGGTGATGGCGGTAATGACAAGCTGTATGGTGGTGCCGGTAATGACATTCTTAATGGTGGAACAGGTCATGATGTCTTAACGGGTGGCGCTGGCTTAGACGTATTTCAATTACTAAATCTTTCTAAAGACAAAATCACGGATTTTGTAGTCGGACAAGATAGTATTCAATTGGCAAAAAATGTTCTTACTTCATTTCATTACACCGGCGAAGTCCATGCTGAGAACTTTGAAATAGGTACGAAAGCTGCTGATGCTAATGATTTTCTCATTTACAACAACGCTACTGGTGTATTGTCTTATGATGCTGATGGCAGCGGTAGGGGCGACGCTATTGAAATTGCGGTGTTGGGTTTGAACTTGAACTTAAATAATACTGATTTTAATATGATTTAAATAATTATAGATATTGTCAATATCTTCACCAAACGGACTAAAAGTATTATGTTCTAAGGTGAAGATATTTTTTAATCAGCTATTCATGTACTTTTTTTCAAATTTATAGGAATCACACTTATGCTATAACCTAAAGTTACAATATTAACCGCTACAATTGCATTGCTTGTGGTACCCACTTTAATTCCAACGGTTACCTAGTTGCCTGGCATTAGCAGTCAAGCTTATGCAGCTGTTATTAACATTGATTTAGATAGCGATAACGATAAGATCTTAAATTCAAAAGATTTTTATGATGATAATGATGGAATTAAAGATGCATTTGATACCGATGATGATAACGACGGTATTAAAGACTCATTAGATACGGATGATGACAATGATGGAATTAAAGATTTGATTGATACGGATGACGATGGTATTTTGGATAAGGATGACGAAGCCGGCAACGATGATGATCAAGACGAAAATAATTGCAACAATACTGATAATGATGGTGTGATTGACTCTTTTGATGACGACGATGATAATGATGGCATAACAAATAGTAGCGACAGCGATAATGATAACGATGGCAGTGAAGACGATAAAGATCTAGACAACGATAACGATGTTATCGACGACAACATTGATAGTGATAAAGGTAATGATGGAATTGATGATAGTAATGAGAATGATAGTTCTCAATGTGAAATACATGGAGAAGATAAAAATCAAGATAAATCAGGAAAGTTGAAGTAGAGTCCTGTTTTATAAGCATCTAGAGATTGTAACGGACTTAATATTCATTGTTTTATTGTAAAGGTTGTATTTTTAACTAGACTCAAAGTTATATCTTTTAATTAAGGAGTAACGATGATGTCTAAGCTTATATTATTATCATTGCCCGCTGCAATATTATTGCTTGCGAGTCCTACTTTTATTCCAACTGTTTCTTGGTTGCCTGGCATCAGTAGTCAAGCGTTTGCAGCGAGTAATAACATAGATCTGGATAATGACAATGATGGTGTCCTAAATTCATTGGATTTTGATGATAATGATGATGGTATTCCAGATTCAGAATCTATTGATGACGACTTTGATCACATTGTAGACAATATAGATATTGATGATGACAATGATGGAATCTTGGACAAAGATGATAGAAGGGATGATGATGCCGATAATGGTGGTATCAACGATATAGATGATCTTGATGATGACAACGACGGTATCTTAGACGAAACAGATACGGATGAATGATGGGTTTGATGATTTATCAGATAATGACGATACTGACAATGATAATGATGGAATCCCTAATGCGATTGATACTGATCTAGATAACGATGGCATCTTGAATGCAGAAGATCTTGATGACGATAATGACGGTTTATCGGATGTAACAGAAAAACTATCTGGCACTGATGATGATAGTGATGCGATAAAGGATCAACTTGATAACGATGATGATAATGACGGGTTTAAAGATACATTAGATAAAGATGATGACAATGATAGTGATCCAGATATAACAGATTATGATGATGACAATGATGGCATTAAGGATGCTGTCGATATGGATGACGATAATGACGGTATTTTGGATAAGTATGACGAAGCCGGCAATGATGATGATCAAGATGGTATTGTCGATGATTTGGACAAAGATGATGATAATGACAAAATTTTGGACGTCAATGACAAAGATGACGACAATGACGGTATTTTAGATGTTAATGATCTGGATGAATTTGATGATGATAATGATGGTGTATTAGATGCTAAAGACATCGATGACGATAATGATGGTATTCCGGATGCCATTGATAAAGATGACGACAATGATGGCATCCTAGATAAAACTGATAAAGATGATGACAATGATGGTGTTAAGGATTCGGTTGATAAAGATGATGATAACGATGGTGTAGTTGACAGTAAAGACGAAAATAACTGCAATGATATGGATAACGATGGCATAACTGATGCTCTTGATCGTGACGACGATAATGATGGAATCAATAATGCCAAAGACAGAGACCAAGATAATGACGGTATTATCGATAGTAAGGATTTAGATAATGATAACGATGGTATCTTTGATAATCTAGATAGCGACTTTGGTAACGATGGAGTACAAGACGGTTTTCAGAATGACAGCTCGCAGTGTGAAGTCTACGGGAAAAACAAAAAATAGATTATATTTGGCCAGTTAAAGTAGGGATAGTCAATCACCTTGGTATATATGTTTTGTATATCAGGGTGATTTTTTGTGTTTACTGTATTAATTCCTTTCAGAAATCCTAGCTTTTTTCCTTAATCCAGATTGGTATATGTTAAAGCTATAATAATGGTCAGTTTGCAGGACTTTTCGCATTTAAAATCTTCAGTTTATTTTTGGTAGAGGCTTTGCTTATGTGTTGTTACTCGATAAAACTATTTTAAGGTATTATTACCTATTAGATTTATTGAATACTGACGTTTTAAACACTGCTGAGCGATGATGAAGATTGATGATATTACAAAAGTAAAAAATTACCTGCTTAACTTACAAGACCAAATTTGCCTGGCATTGGAAACTCAAGAGCCTGAGGTACGTTTTATTGAAGATTTATGGGATCGGCCTGAAGGTGGCGGCGGTAGAAGTCGGATTTTAGAAAACGGACAGGTTTTTGAACAGGCTGGGGTCAATTTTTCTTATGTAAGAGGTATTAATTTGCCGGCATCTGCAACCGCTAAGCGACCTGAATTAGTTGATCGTCAGTTTCACGCCATGGGTGTTTCTTTGGTTATTCATCCTAAAAATCCTTATATACCCACCTCTCATGCTAATGTGCGGTTTTTAATCGCAGAAAAACCGGGTTCTCCTTCTATTTGGTGGTTTGGTGGCGGTTTTGATTTGACGCCTTATTATCCTTTTAAAGAAGATGTGATTCATTGGCATAGGACTGCACGAAGTGCTTGTGTACCTTTTGGCGAAGCTGTTTATCCTACTTACAAAAAATGGTGTGATGAGTATTTCTATCTCCCTCATAGAAATGAAACGCGAGGGGTAGGTGGTTTATTCTTTGATGATTTGAATGAATGGGAGTTTCATCAGTGTTTTGCTTTTATGCAAAGTGTTGGCAATCATTATATTGATGCTTATTTGCCTATTGTCCAGAAGCGAAAAAACACCTCTTATACTGACCGCGAGCGAGATTTTCAGTTGTATCGCAGAGGACGGTATGTAGAGTTCAATTTAGTTTATGATAGGGGGACTTTGTTTGGCTTACAATCGGGTGGGCGTACTGAATCAATTTTAATGTCCATGCCACCTTTGGCGCGCTGGAAATACAATTGGGCGCCAAAACCAGGCACCCCAGAGGCAGATCTTTATGAGCATTATTTAAAGCCACAAAATTGGCTACGTATTTAAGCGGTTGTACTATTAGTTAATGCTGGCTTTTATTAAATTACAGGAGCGTTTGAATGCAGGGACCCTTAAAAAAAATGTATACCCGACTGGAAAGTACGGTTCAATATGATCTATCCTTGGGGGATGAACGCATTCCTTTAAATCCTTTAATCGGCAAGTCGATTAAATTGACCTATACCGGCAATATTGTTTGCGTACATTGTAATCGGACAATTAAAAAAAGCTTTAATCAGGGTTATTGTTATCCGTGTTTTATCTCTTTAGCACAATGCGATATGTGCATCATGAGGCCGGAAACTTGCCATTATGAAGCTGGAACTTGTCGAGAACCGGCTTGGGGTGAAGTATTCTGTTTTCAACCTCATAGGGTATATCTTGCCAATTCCAGCGGTGTTAAAGTTGGTATTACCCGGCAAACTCAAATTCCAACCCGGTGGATTGATCAAGGTGCGGTGCAGGCATTGCCTATTTTTGAAGTTCAGTCTCGTTATATATCCGGATTGATAGAAATTGTAATAGCTAAGCACGTTAGTGATAAAACCAGTTGGCAGAAAATGTTAAAGAATAATGTAGAACCTATTGATTTGGTTGCTAAACGTGATGAATTGGTGATTAAGTGTAAGCAGGAACTTGCTGAAATTAGTCAACGTTTTGGAGAGCATGCAATTAAGTTTTTAACTGAAGAAGCCGTGGTCGATATACATTTTCCGGTGGATTTTTATCCAGTTAAAGTTAAGTCATTCAATTTTGACAAATATCCTGAAGTTTCAGGTGTTCTTCATGGTATTAAAGGTCAGTATCTTTTACTGGATAATGGCGTCATTAATATTCGCAAGTTTTCGGGTTATGAAGTTGAATTTTCTTCATAAGGCCCGCGGAATTTGATAATAACGTCAGTAATTTTGGCCTTTTATATGTTCATTTGAAATCAAAAGACCACCCCTACTCAAATTTATTGAGAATGTTTGCTATAATTATTAATTATTTGTTGTCGGTATTACCGCATGATGTAGTGAACTGAGCCAACGATCTTTAATCATAAGAGAAATGTAATTATTACTTTTGATATCAATGTGTAAGACAAAATTGTTAAATAACGCCAAGCAGTTATTTTTAGCCATGAGTTTAAAAAGCTAACCATGCGAAGAAGACAAGTCCCTAGAGGTAAAAGCTCGGCGGGTAAATTTGTTCGTTATTTGACCTTGTACATCGTTCTTGTATCAATAGTCGTGTGTTTTGTTGTAGTAAAACTGGTGCGCGATGAGGTTAAAACTTCTAAGTATCAGGCACGATACTTGTCATCAATTAGCGAGCAATTGGGCTTTAAATTGGCATCAGGTCCGAGTTCAACAATCCGTTATCCTGAATATGGACCTTATGATCAGCGGTTGGGTTATACCTTACTCCCCGAAGTAATTAAGCGCTTGGAAAATGCCGGCTTTGTTATTACCTCGCAAGCCGCTTTTTCCCCGATGATGTCTGAATTAGCTGATTATGGCTTATTTAATATTTATCACGAAAAAACTCAGGCAGGTCTTCGAATTACCGATAAGGACGATCAGGTTTTTTTTAATGCGATTTATCCGGCTTATGGGTATCCCAGTTTTAAATCTGTTCCACCCTTAATTATGGACACGTTACTTTTTATTGAGAATCGGGAATTACTCAGTGAACAGCATACGACCGTTAATCCGGCGATTGAGTGGGATCGTTTGGGTTTTGCAGGTTTACAATTAATGGCTCATAAACTGGGCGCAACGCATGCGTTGCCTGGCGGTAGCACGTTGGCTACCCAAATGGAAAAGTATCGCCATTCCAAGAACGGTTACACCAATTCTATTCTTGATAAATTTCGTCAGATGGGTACAGCCTCTTTAAGGGCTTATATGATGGGACCCGATACATTAGAAATGAGGCAAGAAATTGCGTTGTCTTATTTAAATTCAATGCCACTTGCAGCAACACCCAAGTTAGGTGAAATTCATGGTTTAGGTGATGGTTTATCAGGTTGGTTTGGATCTGATTTTGCCGAAGTTAACAAGCTGTTAAGTCCTGAGGCACTTAAGCCACCCAGGCGTATTTCTGAGCAACAAGCGATAGCTTATCGACAAGTATTAAATATATTCTTATCTCAGAGAAGACCTTCTTATTTGCTGGGTCGTGGCTATGATGCGTTGCAGAATCTTACTGACAGTTATTTACGGGTGATGACTGAGCAAGGGATTGTTTCGCCTGCGCTTAGAGATGCAGCATTACAGGTTACGACGGTTCGGCCGCTTAAAGTAGATTCTGTGCCCGTTCAGTATTTTACACAAAAGAAGACGCAAAATGTATTACGTGCACGTCTTGCAAAAACACTGGGTGTTAAGTCAAATTATGATCTGGATCGTTTGGATTTGACGGTTAAAACTACGCTGGATTACGACACCCAACAAGCGGTTACCAGCGCTTTAAAGCTATTGAGCCAACCTGAGGAAGCGCGTGCTGCAGGTGTTTTAGGCTTTAGAATGCTCAATGAAAATACCGATCTTACTCCTATTGTCTATAGCTTGATGTTGTTTGAACGCAGTGAAACTGGTAATCTTTTAAGGATTCAAACGGATAATTATGATCAGCCACTCGATATCAATGAAGGCATACGATTGGATTTGGGCTCTACTTCCAAACTTAGGACTATGGTGCATTATCTGGAGTTGGTCACTGATGTATATGAGCAATATAAAGAATTATCGCCACAAGCATTGAGCAAGATTGATTTGCATCCGCGCGATTATATTTCGGCATGGGTCATTGAGCAATTAAAGCATTCTCCTAAAATTAAGTTAGAAGATTTACTTAATCTCGCCTTGGATAAGCGTTATTCAGCAGGCCCCGGCGAGTATTTTTTTACGGGTGGTGGACTTCATCATTTTAATAATTTTACTGAAGATGAAAACAATAAAATTATGTCAGTTCGTGATGCGTTACGTGACTCTGTTAATCTGGTATTTATTCGCTTGATGCGTGAGGTTGTATATCATCATCTTTATAAACCGGATGGAATTGCCCGTTGGCTTGAAAGCCCGGATAATCCAAAGCGCAAAGAATATTTGCAACGTTTTGCCGATAATGAAGGACAAGTTTATTTAAATCGTTTTTATACCCGATATAAAGGCAAGTCGGCTGATGCTGCTTTAGAGACGCTTACTAAAAGAGTGATTGCCAAGCCTTCGCGTTTTACTATGTTGTATCGGTCTATTTATCCTGAAAATGATGAGATGGCGCTTAATGCTTTTCTTAATACTCATTTAGGTAAAGCCGTTATGGCGAAAGAAGATATTTATGAACTCTATGATAAATATTCCATAGAAAAATTTGATTTACAAGATCAGGGTTATATTACTAAAATTCACCCCTTGGAGTTATGGTTGGTTGGTTATTTGGCTCAACATCCCCATGCCACGCGCAAGGAAGTTGTTGCTGCTAGTTTTGAGCAACGTCAGGATGTTTATCGGTGGTTGTTTAAAAACCATAGAAAATTTGCTCAACAGCAACGCATCATGACTTTGCTTGAAGAAGAAGCTTTTAAAAGCATACACAATGCATGGACGCGAGTCGGTTATCCGTTTGAGGCGTTAACACCTTCTTATGCTACTGCAATAGGTGCTTCGGGTGATAGACCAGCTGCTTTGGCAGAATTAACGGGTATTTTGCTTAATGACGGTATTAGGTTGCCCGTTGTGCGGTTTGAGAGTTTGCATTACGCTCAGGGTACCCCTTATGAAACTATCATGAAGAAAGCGCCCACTAAAGGCGAGCGTATTTTTGCTCCAGACATTGCAAAAGTTGCGCGTGGCGCGCTTGTTGGTGTAGTTGAAGGTGGAACTGCCGGTCGCTTAAATGGTGTTTATACAGATGATAAAGGGAGTCGATTATCTGTTGGCGGAAAAACCGGTACAGGTGATCACCGCAAACAAATATGGGGTGCCGGTGGGAGTTTGATTGAGTCTAAATTTATCAGTCGTGCAGCAACCTTTACATTTTTTATTGGGGATCGTTTTTTTGGGGTAATTACTGCTTATGTTGAGGGAGAAAATTCCGGACTTTATCACTTTACCAGCTCTTTACCTGTACAAATAGTCAAATTTTTAAAGCCAACTTTGTCACCTCTAATTAATAACACCTCGCCGGTTAAAGAAGTGACGCCACCTATTGTTAAGGTGCTAATGGTTGAAAATAGTAAACCAGCTGCTAAAACAGAAGCTGTTAAACTGACCAAGCCGTTGATAGAAAAACCGGTTGTAAAAGTTGTCAAGCCACAGATTGAAAATGCTGTAGTTAAGACTCCTCGGCCATTGATTGAAAAACCAGCGGTTAAGATTGCCCAGCCGCTTGTTGAAAAGGCTCTTGTCCAGATTTCAAAACCATCAATTGATAAGCTTGCAGTTAAGGCTGCTAAACCACTTATTGAGAAGCCGGTAATTAAAGTTATCCAGCCGAAGATTGATAAGCCAATGGTCAATGATATCAATCCATTAGCAACACAAACTACAGTTAAAGTAATTAATCCCACTATCAAGGCTATTGAGCCTAAAACTACAAAAGTGTCAGGGAATCAAAAAATTACAACAACTGATAGAAATGACAGCGCAACCCGATATTATAAATATCCAACAACACCTGCTTTGACTCAGTAACCAATCAGTTAATAAAAGCCCTTGCTACCTGGCGTCTTTGGCTTCAAGTTTAATTAATTCTGACAGGGTATTAACGTTGGTAAAAATCTCAGGTGTTTTGCTGAAATCAGCTATTTCCCAGTTTTGTTGTTTAAGCCAATACTCAACTTTACGTTTACCGTTGTTTAAGTAGTCTTCCAGGCTTTCTTTTAACGATGTATTAATCGCTAAAAAAACAGGATGTAAGCGCTCTCCATCATAAGCGATAGCAACGTCAGCTTTATATTCATCCAGTGTCAGCAGCAGTTTTTGTAAATGTTGTGCTCTAATTAAGGGAGAGTCACAAGGTGCGATAAGTAGTGTATTCGCATTGCTGTTGATCATCGCCGTTAATATCCCTGCTAATGGCCCATCAAAACTGTCAGTTTGATCAGCAATAACGGGTAAGCCAAAAGCTTGATAGGCTTCTTTGTTCCTGTTGGCGTTAATAATAGTTTGATCGGTAACCGATTTGAAGGCTTCTATGGCATAACTTATCATTGGTCGATTCTTGTAAATCAGTAACCCTTTATCTTGATTATTCATACGCCTTGCAAGTCCGCCCGCCAAAATAACACCGGTAACTTTTGATTGCTTGATCATGATTTGTTTCATGTGATAATACTTATAGAGTGTATTAAAGCATTTTTCAGTTAAAATGAACCGATTATTAAATTCGATTGCTTTTGCTTTTATGGATAAGAGAAAGTCATTGCTAATTTAGTCAATATGACCGCGCCGAGTATATACAACCTGTAACTATCGATCTTTTTGCAGAGCATACTTTTTTACTTTCTGATCTATGGGAATAAACATTAATAATGAAAAATAAATACTTAATAGCTGTTTTAGGCTTTTGTTTAAGCGCTGCCATTACCGGGTGTACAACTACACCTGAAAAGCCGGTCGAACAAGCAGCGGATAAGGCCTCGGTGTTAGTTAACGATTATCCAACCCGTGATCGTGTTGAATATGTTTTAAATTGCGTTGCCCAACATGGCGGCCTCACCTACATCACGCAATACGCTTGTGGCTGTAAAATTGACAAGATTGCTGAAAAAATGACTTTTACGGATTATGAATCTGCAAAAACATTTACTTATTTAAGTAAAGGACAAACAGGTGACGCTGGTGCTGTTTTTCGCGATCCTGCTCAATCAAAAGATTTAAGAACACGTCTTAAAGAAGCAGAGGCATCTGCTGAAAAAAGCTGTTTTGTAAAATAATAATCGATAAACATGACACATTAAATAACTTGAATATTAACTATTCGTTCAAGTTATTTGTTTCAACTTGCTATATCTGACTCTTGGCTGACGTTAAACGCCTCCAAAAATTCAGCCTCTTCCATTACTTTAATACTCAATGATTCTGCTTTATCCAGTTTTGCCCCCGCATCCTTACCAGCAACCACACAGCTGGTTTTTTTAGAAACCGAACCGGCTACTTTTGCTCCCCAGCTTTCCAATAATGCTTTGGCTTCGTCGCGAGACAAGTTTTGGAGTGTACCTGTTAAAACCCAACTTTGCCCCGCAAGTATTTGTTGATGTGTAGACGTACTTTGTTCATCTTGCCAAGTAACTCCTGAAGCTAAGATTTGCTTAATAATAGCTTGATTTTTTTCGTCCCTAAAAAAATTGACCACATTAGTTGCCATGACCGGACCGATATCAGGGACTTGCATCAGTTCTTCAGAAGTGGCATGGGAAATGGTGTTCAGGTTTTTAAAATACTTGGCAATCGTTTTTGCACTTTCTTCACCTACTTCATGTATGCCTAATGCACCCAAAAAGGTACCCAGTTTTGTTGGTTTTGATGCTTCGATAGAATCCAATACATTTTGCGCACTTTTTTCACCTTGACCTTCAAGTTCGGCAATGTCTGATAATTTGAGACTATAAATATCAGCAATTGTTTTAAGGGCGCCTTTGCTATAAAGCAGATCAACTAATTTAGTGCCCAGATTGTTGATATTCATGAATTTACGCGAGGCATAATGTTTTATACGCTCTGCGCCTTGAGCTGGGCAGGTCAAGCCACCAGTGCAACGGAAAGCAGCTTGGCCTTCTATTCTTTCAACGGGCGCACTACAAACTGGACATAGCTCGGGCATGATGATTGGCTTTCTCTGAGTACCAATTTTTACGACTTTAACTACTTTTGGAATAACATCACCGGCTCTTTGTATTTCGATACTATCCCCCATACAAAGCCCGAGTCTTTCAATTTCATCCATATTGTGCAAGGTAGCATTGCTAACGGTAACGCCGCCAACAAAAACAGGTTCCAGTCTTGCTACGGGCGTTAAAACGCCGGTGCGCCCTACTTGAAAATCAACTTCAAGCAATTGAGTTATTTCATTTTGAGCAGGAAATTTTCTGGCAATTGCCCATTTGGGCGAGCGGGCAATAAAGCCTAAGGATGTTTGTTGCTGCAAGGCATTTATTTTATAAACGATGCCGTCAATTTGCATTGGTAATTTATCTCTGATTTGCTCCATGACGTGATAGTTTTTTTCAAACTCTGCAAAATCCCCCAAAAAAGCGTAACAATGCGGGTTTTTTCTAAAGCCCAGCGTGTGGAAATAGTTGAGTATTTCTGAATGCTCTGTAAAGTTAAATTTACCTTCATATTCACCTAGGCCGTAAGGGATAAATTGCAAGTCGCGTTCAGCGGCAACTTTAGGATTCAGTTGTCTGATAGTTCCAGCAGCTGCATTTCTTGGATTTACAAATACTTTACTGCCATTTATTTCAGCCATTTGATTAAGTTTTTTAAAAGCGGCTACAGGTATGAATACTTCGCCGCGTACATCTATTTTTTCTGGAGGATTATGAATGGCCAGTTGAAGTGGTATTGATTTGATGGTTTTAATTGTATGAGTGACATCCTCTCCTATTTTGCCATCGCCACGTGTTGCTGCATAGACTAAAAGACCTTTTTCATAATGAATGGAAATAGCCAGACCATCAAGTTTGGGTTCGCTAAAAATTGTGAGTGTTGATGGGGGTATATCCAGCTCTTTAGCTGCTTTTTCAAAGAAGCTGTAAGTTTCCTCAAGTGTGAAGGCATTTGCCAAGGAAAGCATTTTTACGGCATGTTCTATTTTACGATATTCGGCTAAGGGTTTTGCGCCGACCCGTTGAGAAGGAGATTGTGCAGTTATTAAGGCGGGGTTGTTGGCTTCTAAATCTAATAGCTTTCGGAATGTCTGGTCATATTCGGCATCACTAACCGAAGGATTGTCCAGAACGTAATACTCATGATCCCATTGGTTAATTTTGGTAATAAGATCGTTATAGCTTGAGTTTAAGGGCATAGATGTATTGATTGAGTCTTGCGGCCTGTCTAACAAGATGACATGCTTTGGAAATACGCTTAGTCACTTAAAAGCTATAAGCGGAATACAAGTTTGGCAGTCTGGTAAGCAGAGCTTCACTCTAAATATCTAACCCCAACTGCAGTTATGTGGACCTGCCGTTTATGGTAAATTTGTCAGACCATGAACGGCTAAATCATTTACTATCACAAGCACTGCCTAAGCGACTGGATAGTTTGATCAGTAAGTTCTTTTCTATGATGATCAAGAATAATACCGTCCAATTCGATAGCCAACAGTTTAATTGTATCTATATAGTCATCAAAAATAGCTTGGGGGTCATCTAAGGCACTGGGTTGCATAAAGAACACCAATCCTGGAGTAAAAAATGATTCCATATCTTTTTCCGGGAATGTCCCTGGTTCAGTCATGCAGGCAACACCGTAATCGACGAGTCGATTTTCATCCAATCGTTCATAAATTTTTAAACTGCCGTATTCAAGTCCAACTATTCCAAAAGCATTAACGATATCTATGCCATTAAAACCTTCGTTTGCTTTTGCGATTAGGCTAAATTGAATAATAGGAGGTGCTGAAACTCGGGGAGTCGGTTCAATATCATCGTCATCTTCACCCTGATAAGTAATATTTTCACGATCGTAGAAATGATCATCATCATTGATATCGGGTTGTTTGGTGACATTATCTATTTTCTCATCGTTTAGCGTTAACGGGTTATGAGGTTGCCCGTTAAATTCCAGTTCATCATAAAAATCAATGTCGTCTTGTGCTCTTTTGTTTTTTAAATAACTCCAGGTCAGCATGCCCATGATAATCATTAGACCGGTTGCGATTATTACAATTCTTAATAGTTCTTTATCCATTAGATTTCCGCCAGACTCACTGCTTCTTCAATATCAACTGCGACCATTCGGGACACGCCCGGTTCTTTCATCGTAACACCTGCCAATTGTTTTGCAATTTCCATCGTCACTTTATTATGTGAAATATACAAAAATTGTACAGATGCCGACATCTCTTCTACCATTTTTGAAAACCGCCCGACGTTTGCGTCATCGAGAGGAGCATCAACCTCATCTAATAGGCAAAAGGGGGCCGGATTGAGTTCAAAAATTGAAAACACCAACGCAACTGCAGTTAATGCTTTCTCTCCACCCGATAATAAATGAATGGAGCTGTTTCTCTTGCCGGGTGGTCGGGCAATAATATTCACCCCTGATTCCAGCAAGTCTTGCTCGGTTAATTCCAAATAGGCTTCTCCACCGCCAAATAATTTTGGAAATTTTTCTTGTAATCCGCTATTTATTTTATCAAAAGTTTCTTTAAAACGTAGCCTGCTTTCTTTATCAATTTTACTAATCGCCTGATCCAAAATTTGTAAGGCTTCTATTAGGTCAGCATGTTGCTCGTTAAGAAAATTCATTCGTTCCGATTGCGTTTTATATTCTTCAATCGCGGTAAGGTTTATAGTACCCAAGCGTTCAATTTGATTGGATAAATCGTCAACCTTATTTTTCCAGCGCGGTTCTTCAGCTTGCTCAGGTAGCGATTGTAAAACTTGTTCGGCATTTGCATCTATTTCTTTGAGCTGTTCATTGATGGTTTGTTGACGAACTTTACTTTCTTGCAGTTCAAACCGGATAGTATCTAACGCTTCTTTTTGTTTGTCCAATTCACGTTGCACACGGGTATGTTCTTCTGATAGCTTGGTGATGTCTGATTCTATCGTTTCTTGTAACTGACGTTGGGTTTTTAGACTGGCTTCGAGTTTATCTTTTTCAAGTGTTTGTTGCTCTAATTGCTGTTTTTCATCGTCAAGTGGAGATAATGTTTGTTGCAGTTTCTGTTCAAGACTACTGATCCAGTCAATGGATTGTTGATGCTGACTTTGCAAGCGATCAATTTGTCTACTGGTAGAGGTTTCAGATGATCGTAAAGATTCAATTTGCGCTTTTAATGTAAAAGCCTGTTGTCTTGCTTCATTAACTGCTCGTTCAGTATTTTCATGTTGTGCTTGTAACAACTGGTTTGAAGCTTCAAGGTCAGTACGATTTTGCTCTTGTTGTTCCAGAATAGCTTCAGCTTCATTTTGCAACAATAAGGATTCAGCAATAATCTCGGCGTTCTCGCTGGTTTCAAGCAATATTTCTTCAAGGTCATTGGCGATTTGTTCTAATCGGCGTTGTTGATGTTCCCAGCGCGTAGAATAGGCACTAAACTCGGCACTTTTTAGTGATAGTTCAGAGCCCAGTTTATTATCTTGTAGTTGAATCGATTCGCGTAAAATTTCAGCTTCTTTCAATTCTGTTTCGGTCGTTACCAACTGGTCTTCGAATTCAAAAATTTCAGTGTGTAATTCTTCTTGTCTTAATTTTAACAGACGTAATTCTTTTTCACGCTGTAAAACACCAACTTTACTGTCTTTAGCATGCGTGACTTTTAACCAACCGGGTCCAAACCACGTGCCATCAGGAGTAATAACTGATTCATGGGGTTCTGTTTTCATAGAAAAAGCTCTAGCCGCTAGGTGATTTTCAGCGCAATAAATACCGCTTAATAGGGCGCTTAAATCCCAAGGTGCGTTGACTTTATCCAGTAAAGTGGGGAAGTTAGGTGCGACACTGTTAGTCGCGGCATCAGTTTTATCTTTTGTTTCAAATAGAGTCAATGATTCATTAGTCAGGTTACTTAAGCCTGCAATAGCGGACTCTGCACTGCTTATACAAATGGCTTCCAAATAACCACCCAATACGGTTTCAACTGCCGTATCCCAGCCTGATTCTACCTCTAAAAATTCTGCAAGACGCTTGCTATCAGCTAAATTCATTGATTCTAACCAAGTGCTTAAATTTTTATTGTCTTTACCCATGGCATGTTGCTGCAATAACTCCAAGGAAGTAATTTTACCTTTGGTGCTATGGCTTTCTGAGCGTCGGGTATGAAGGTAATCATGCAGTTGTTTTACCTGCTGGCGCTGCTCTCGGATTTGATGGTGTAATTGTTCCAGTTGAGCTTGATAATCGTCACGTTGAAAACCAATGATTTCAATATCTGCATCCAGCGTTTCAATATCACTTTGTAATTGGCTGGATGACAGTTCGTCACGTTCATTTTGTAATTTATCAACACGTATTTGTAATTGACGATTTTGAGTTTCAAGTTGCAGGCCTTTTACCTTATGAACTTCTGCTTGTTCACGGTATTCTGAACTTAAGGTTCGATAAGCTTCCCATTGTGCTTGCCAAGCTGTTTTTTGTTGCAAGGTTTCTTGCTGTAACTGTAAAACTTCTTCTTGTTTTTCTTGGGCAATAGTGGAGTTTTCTTCGGCTTCCAATAAGGTTTCTTTTATCTCATCCAGCGTTTGTAAATCAGATTCGAGTTGGCTTAATGATAATTCCGCCTGAAGTTTGGTCCGATTGATTTCAAGTAAGGTTTCATCATGACTGGCTTCATGATGTTTGATAGCTTGTTGCAGCACGCTGACTTCAGCAACAATCGTGTAATAATCACCTTGCGCTTGATTAAAGCCTTGTTGTTGGACTTTATGTTCAGCACGCTTAGCGTCGATAGCATTATCAACATCCCGCAATTCAACAAATAAGCGGTTATGCTCAGTAGCAACATTCTGGAGCTTGATTTCTAGTTTTTGAGCAGCTTTATGAAAGGTATTCCAGCGCATGGCTAACAATTCAAGTTTGAATTGGCGCTCTTGTTTTTTTAGCTCAGTATATTTCTCGGCTTTTTCGGCCTGTTTTTGCAAATGTTTAAGTTGCTTGTCAACTTCTTCGCGCAGATCATCAAGTCTTTCTAGATTTTCGCGTGTATGCTTCATGCGGGTTTCAGTTTCACTTCGTCTTTCTTTATATTTAGAAATACCGGCCGCTTCTTCGATATGCACTCTTAATTCGTCTGGTTTTGCTTCAACCATCCTTGAGATTGTACCTTGTTCAATAATAGCGTAACTTCTGGAGCCCAACCCCGTACCCAAAAAAAGGTCGGTAATATCTTTACGTCGGCAACGCGAGCCATTGAGTAAAAAAAGTGATTGACCGTCGCGGCTTATTTGTCGCTTGATGGCGATTGAATCATATTGAGCGTATTCGCCACCTAATTTACCCTCGGAATTATTAAAAACTAACTCAACTGAAGCCGTGCTAACAGGTTTGCGTCCGGATGAACCATTAAATATAACGTCAGCCATATTGCCGCCACGTAAGTGCTTGGCCGAGCTTTCTCCCATTACCCAGCGAACGGCATCAATAATATTGGATTTTCCGCAACCGTTAGGGCCAACAATAGCGGTCAGATTGCCGGTGATAGGAATTACGGTTGTATCAACAAAGGACTTAAACCCCGAAAGTTTTATTTTTTCCAGCTTCATAAAGGGTGTTAATTTTGCGCCTCAACTAATTAGCTGGATATTATCGGCGATATTTAGAAGAGATTCGACTTTTTAATTAACAATTGTCTTATTAGTGCGGGTTTGTAATCATTTTGTAAATAATGCAAAAGCAAAATAAATAGCTCAAAAGAAATAATTTGCCACAGATACTTATGTAAAAATTGTTATAAACTGTGGCAACGTTATTAGAGTTGATAGTGAGGCATTGCCTTTATGCTAATAAATTTGAATGCCTAAGGACATTAATCTTCGTTGTTAATCAAACGATAAATTGTCGCACCCAGTAAAGCGCCAATAATGGGCGCAACCCAGAATAGCCAGAGTTGATCTAGTGCCCAGTCTCCTGCATAAAGCGCAACACCAAGACTTCTTGCCGGATTGACTGAAGTATTAGTGACAGGAATAGAGATTAAATGAATAAGTGTTAAACTCAGGCCAATTGCCAGTCCGGCAAAGCCACTGGGCGCATTTTTGTGGGTAACCGATAAAATAATAAAGAGAAACATCATGGTCATGACAATTTCAGTAACCAGCGCCGCTAACAAAGAATAACCACCGGGAGAATGTTCACCGTAACCATTGGAGGCAAAACCGCCAATAGCAGTAAAATCAGCTTTACCGCTAACGATAAGATATAAAACGCCGCCAGCAACAATTGCTCCCAAGCATTGGGCAATAATATAAGGCAGAATTTTGTCTGCTGTAATACGTCCGCCAGCCCAAAGCCCAATAGTCACAGCAGGGTTCAGGTGACAACCAGAAACATGGCCTATCGCATAAGCCATAGTTAAAACGGTAAGCCCAAAAGCAAAAGCTACACCTAAAAAGCCAATACCCAAGTCGGGAAAGGCCGCATCCAAAACTGCACTTCCACAACCGCCAATAACCAACCAAAATGTTCCAATAAATTCTGCACTATACTGTTTCATATTTCTTCTCCTGCTTGAAGCGTCAATAAAATAAAGATACCTGATGATTTCTCTAAATTTGGACTTTAGACGAATAAGATTGCTAAAGTCCGGCAGATTTCGCAAAGTAAATCAATGCCATGTAAGTATCAGCCAAGTTGCTAGCTACAAGCTTAACAAAGGTGTAGTTAGTAATTTAAGAGTAGACTGAATTAAAAGGATTTAAAAGAAACGGCAAAGTTTTTATTAGAAATATTTGTCGTCAAATTGACAGGCAAGCATGTTGTGGTTTGGTTTTAGAATAGGGTCTTTCAATGTCTTGTATCTGATTTTAGGGCTAGGATTTCCTCAGCAAGTAGGGTCACTATATCAATGTTATTAAAGCCGTATTGCTCACCACAAAACTCACAGCCCACAATAATGCTGCCTTGCTCTTCGATAATAGATTCCAGCTCTTCTTTGCCTAAAGCACGTAGGGTTCTTTCAATTTTTGGGCGTCCACAAGAACATTTAAATTCAACCGGTTCAGCATCAAAAATTCTTATTTCATCTTCATTAAAAAGGTTAAAAAGTAATTGTTCACAATCCCATGTCAGTAACTCTTTTTCAGTGATAGTATCTGCCAATATTTCAATACGTTCCCAATTAGCATCATCGGTTTTTTTTGAAGGTAGTTCTTGCAATAACAAACCTACCGCTTGGGTTTCATTGGCAAACAACCACAGGCGAGTATTAAGTTGCTCTGATTGCTCAAAATAAGTTTCTAAGGCAGATGCCAGATTTTTACCTTCCAGCCCTACAATGCCCTGATAAGGTTGAGCATCATCTGGTTCTATGGTTATTACTAAACGTCCTTGTCCAAACATGGCTTCCAGTGATCCCTCTGGTAGAACATCGTTACAGCGTATCAGTCCGCGAATTTTTTGATCATGGGTCGATTGAGCAACCAGTGTTTTGAAGTCACCGTCTCCTTGAGCTTGAAGTATTATCGAGCCGTTAAATTTAATGGTCGCTGATAACATAATGACAGCTGCTAGAGCTTGGCCTAATTGTAGTTTTGCATTTTCAGGGCCTTGCTGATGCATTTTTGCTGTTTGCCAACTGTTGGATAATTTGACCCACTCACCTCTGATGCCGAGGTCTTCAAATATAAATCGGTGTAATGAATCTTTTTCTGTCATGGATCTCTCGTTAAAGGGCTGTGTCTTGTTATAATCAAAAAAAACGGTAAGATAAAAATAATAACTCAATTTTGCCATCAAAATAACATAAGCCATGATTTTTGCATCAAAAAAGCTTACCTTGCCTGATCCCTCACAAGCATTACGGGGAAGAGATACTGGCATGCCGGTTAAGAATAAACATTTTGTAAGCGGCAATCCGATTGTTCCACCTTTTCCTGCTAATCTAAAAGAAGCTTTTTTTGGCATGGGGTGTTTTTGGGGGGTGGAACGAAAATTCTGGCAACAAGCAGGGGTATATAGCACAGCAGTAGGTTACAGTGGGGGCTATACGAAAAATCCCACTTATGATGAAGTTTGTACCGGCTTAACCGGGCATAATGAAGTTGTTAAAGTGATATTTGATCCAGCAATAATTTCATACAACGACTTACTGCGCTTGTTTTGGCAATCACATAATCCAATACAGGGAATGCAGCAGGGTAATGACATTGGGACACAATATAGATCAGGTATTTATACTAATAACCCGGAACAACTTGATCAAGCTCTGGAATCAAAGCAAGTTTATCAGCAACGTCTTACACAAGCGGGTTTTAAGTTTATCACAACTGAAATTATCCCTTTGGACATTTTTTATTATGCAGAAGAATATCATCAGCAATATCTTGCCAAAGAACCCATGGGATACTGTGGGTTGCGTGGCTTAGGTGTGGATTATGCCGAGTGTTAAATTATGAGGGCAAAAAAATGGCGGCTAAAAAAACCGCCTTGAGGCTATTTAGGAGTGATATAACGCAACTTTCAGTTATAAAGCTTTTAATAGCTTTAAAAAGTTAGGGTAATAATAGCAACAGTTAATGCAAATATAAATGTGACATATTGTCGCAGGGGGTATTTAGTGTTATAAGTCGAAAAATCTTGCTCATTTCATCTTGAGGCTTTAATCTTTAAAACTGTTTCTATCCTTTAAAACTCGAAAATTTAGTTAATAAAATGCTTTCTCATCTCTCGCTAAAATCACAAGTTTCTGATCGACAAAATCTTAAGTGGTTGTTTATTCTAAGAAATCTGATGATTTTTTGTGAGGTAATACTGATTTTTCTATCGGTCTATGCCCTTGGATTGCATTTGCCTGAGCAGCAACTTTGGTTGGTAGTATTTTCCATGTGCGCAGCCAATATTTATACATCAATGCGTATGCAGGCCGAAGATATTGTTACTGAGCTGGAAATTTTTACACAGATATCAATTGATGTCTTTGCCATTGCAGCACTTTTATATTTGACGGGTGGTGCATCAAACCCAATTACTTGGGTTTTTTTGTTACCCCTTATTGTTACAGCAATCATGTTGCCTCAGGTTTATGCTTGGTACATGGTTATTTTAACAACATCCTTGTATACCATGTTGATCGCGTTTAATATCCCGTTACCTTCCATAGAGCCACATATGCCTGACCCGGTATTGATAAGTTCTGATATCGAAAGTTATCGAATGCTACAAAACGCTCATCTAATGCATGATAAAAGCTATTTCAGTTTGCACATGTTTGGTATGTGGTTCGGTTTTGTATTTAGTGCAGGTTTAGTTGCCTTTTTTGTTGTTGAATTAGCCAGAACACTTAGAATTCAGGAACGAAGTCTGGCCGAAGCCAGAGAAAATGCACTTAGGGATGAGCGTGTAGTCGCTTTAGGTACTTTGGCAGCAAGTGCAGCTCACGATATGGGAACGCCTTTAGGTACCATTGCTATTGTGGCTCATGAACTTGAACAGGAGTATCCCGAACATCGATATCCCGATCTGAATGCAAAAATGATTATCATGCAGCAACAAATTAACCGTTGTAAGGAGGCATTATCGGTCATGTCAGCTTCAGCCGGTGAAATGCGAGCCGAATCAGGCAGCGTGATATTGTTGATTGATTATATTGATGATGTTATTAATCAATGGCGAACTCATAACTCTGGAGCAAAACTTAACTTTTTTATTGATCCCAATGTAGTGGCAGACGCTAAAATTATTGCTGAGCGGACATTGACGCATTCACTTATTAACATATTAAACAACGCAGCAGAAGCTTCTCCAGCTGAATTGGGTATAGAGTTTCATGCAAGCTGGGATTTAGAAAGCCTTACGATAACAATAAAAGATTCTGGTCCAGGATTTCCTTCAGACATCGTTGAGTTTGCAGGCAAACAACCGGTTATTAGTAAAAAACGGGGGATGGGTGTGGGATTGTTTTTAACTTATTCCACTATTAACCGTTTAGGCGGTAAAATTAATTTATATAACAGTGACACGGGCGGTGCTTGTGTAGAAATCACACTCCCGCTGTTACTGACTAGAGACTTATAATGACAGATTTGGAAATGGATAAGCCGCGATTATTAATTGTTGATGATGATGAAACGTTTTGTAATGTTTTAAAGTCAGCATTAGAAAAAAGAAATTATGAGGTATTGATCGCTACGAATGTAACCGATGGTATTTTTCTGGCGGAAAATAATTTGCCGGAATATGCCGTTATTGATTTACGTATTGGTTATGAATCGGGTTTGGAAATGGTTAAAAAACTCATTTCTTTAGATGATAATACGCAAATTGTAATGTTGACGGGCTTTGCCAGTATAGCCACAGCCGTAGAGGCTATAAAGCTGGGTGCGACACATTATTTAACAAAGCCTGCTAATGCAGATGAAATAGTGGCTGCACTCCATAAAAATGAAGGTGACTCATCGGTTTTGATTAGTGAAAATCCCTTGTCCATAAAGCGACTGGAATGGGAGCATTTACAAAAAGTATTAATGCAACATGACGGTAATATTTCAGCGGCGGCCAGAGCGATGAATATGCACAGGCGCACTTTGCAAAGAAAGTTGGATAAAAAACCCGTTAGAGAATAGAGTTTTTAATTAACATAGTTAGCTGTTTTTTACCTTGAACCATTCTATTTTTTACATTACTGAATGTATCCAAAAGAAATATTTGATCAGGATTGTCGGCAGTGTAAACGTCTTGACGATTTTTTGTGTGAAGTTAAACAAAAATACCCTGACTATCATGCGCGTCCAGTTGCACCTTTCGGTGATATTAATGCTGAGTTACTGATAGTCGGTTTGGCACCCGGACTGCACGGTGCCAACGCTACCGGGAGGCCATTCACTAAAGATTATGCGGGGCTTTTGCTTTATGAGGCACTTTATGAATTTGGTTACAGTAATCAAATAAAATCTGAATCATTAAGTGATGGTCTGATGCTAAAGGGTTGTCGTATCACCAATGCAGTAAAATGCCTGCCTCCGCAAAATAAACCTACCGGAACAGAGATTAACCAGTGCAATCAATTCTTGGCACCAGAGTTAAAAACCTTGCCTAAAAATGGGGTAATATTAGCCTTGGGCACAGTTGCTCATCTTGCTGTTTTAAAAGCTTATAATCTGAAGTTGGGCAGCGCGGTATTTACGCATAATGCTAAACACAATTTGCCGAATGGTATTAGATTGGTAGATTCGTATCATACCAGTCGCTATAACGTGCAAACCAAACGGCTGACAAAAGCCATGTTTTCTGATGTTTTTCGAAGTATCGTGCAATTATTGGCTGACCCACAAAAATAGTACAATCCAAAATGATACGCAGAATAACCAGATTATTGGTTTACGTTATCGTTGGATGTATCTTTTAGCTTAAAATATGTTGAGTTTATTTGAGAGGATGATGGAAATATTAATGTTAAATAATTTAAAAATGCTGTGCGGAGTAAAGATTATTAACAGACGTGTTCATAGTTTGATAGCATTCGGAGTTGGTTTGTACTGTCTCATCTTGTCGCTGACACCCGCTCATGCAGAAACCTATACGGTCGGGATTGTGCCGCAACAATCTGCCGTTATTATGGCTCGCAACTGGACGCCCTTACTTCAGTACATTGAAAAAAATACGGGCTTGAGTTTACGGTTTAAAACAGCGCCTAATATACCTGAGTTTGAACAGCGATTAGCGCAGGGTGAATACGATTTCGCCTACATGAATCCTTATCATTATGTGGTATTTAGCAATAAGCCGGGTTATAGATCGTTGGTCAGGGAAAAAGATACTCGCTTGCAAGGCGTGCTGGTAGTTTGTAAGCACAGTAAAATTGAAAATATTACACAATTGGCAGGAAAAGACTTGGCGTTTCCTGCGCCGGCTTCTTTTGCTGCAAGTGTTTTACCGCGTATCGAGTTAAAAAAAAAGGGTATTGCCTTCACCCCTCACTTTGTTGCCTCTCATGATTCAGTTTATTACACAGTAGCAAGAGGCATTTATCCCGCAGGCGGTGGTGTGGTTCGTACTTTAAACAGTACTCCCCCAGAAATACGTGACCAACTTCGTGTGCTATGGACTACTGAATCATTTACCCCTCATGCATTTGCCGTTAATCCAAGAGTCACTGATAAAGTAAGTCAAGCGCTGGCTCAAGTCATGACTAAAATGACTGTTGATCCTGCTGCCGCAGAAATATTACATAATTTAAATATGAAGGGTTGGGACTTGGCTGCGGATAAAGACTGGGATGATTTACGCAACTTGCATGTAGACATCAAAGATGCGCCTGTGCAACAGTAATTTCCACTATGTATTTACAAATTTGATTTGTCAAATAGATGCAAAATCTTTATAGTTTTACCATATCAGAATAGTTATCTTCTTCAATATACTATGAAATTTCGCTTAAAAACCATCATTGGTATCGCTTTTATCGAAGGCTTGTTATTGGTTGTGTTGGTTAGTAGCAGTATGACCTATTTACACGATTCCAATGAAGGTGAGCTTCAACGTAGAGCCAGTACCGCCGCCACTTTGTTCGCCACAGTAACAACGGATGCTTTGCTGACCATGGATTTAGCGCGCATGGAGCAATTAGCCGAAGACTTTTTAAAAAATCCCGATGTAGTTTATGTGCGTATAGCCGATAAAGACCGGTGGTTGGTTCAAAAGGGTTCAGCAGAAGTATTACAGCAATCATTTGCTCCAGATAGTACCTTGGATTTGGTAAATGATGGCGTTTACGATACTTTTTCACCTATTCGTGAAGCAGGTCAGGATTACGGGCGGGTAGAATTAGGTTTATCTGTTGGCCCCATTCAGGCTGTTATAAAAGAAGCGCGTCAGCGTATTATGGGTTTAGCGATTCTGGAAATGGTACTGGTTGCTTTATTTTCTTGGTTATTGGGGAGTTATCTGACGCGTCAATTAAAAGATTTGACGACAGCTTCAAATAGAGTAGCCGCAGGTGATTTTAGCTTGCAATTGCCTATTCGGGGCAGGGATGAATTGGCCGGTGTTGCAATCGCTTTTAATAGTATGTCTGTGTATTTGCTTAAACTTTATACTGATTGGCAAGCGGCATTAAGTCAAGCTCAACAGCGTAGCGACAGATTGCAGGCGATAGTCGATTCACAAAGGGACGGGCTTATTGTTATTGATGATAACGGCTTGATTACCTTATTTAGCCGTTCTGCTCAGCAGATATTTGGTTATCAAACCGAAGAAGTGATGGGGCGCAATGTTAACGTTTTGATGCCCGAACCTGATCACAGTGCCCACGATCAATACCTAAAAAATTATCGCGAAACAGGTGAAAAACGTCTTACTAACAGTGCTCGCCAAGTACAGGGCTTACGTAAAGACGGATCGGTTTTCAACATGGATTTATCGATCACAGATTTAAAAACTGATAATCAAATCGTCTTTATTGGTGTCGTGCCTGATGTAACAGAACTTAAGCTACTTGAGGGCGTCCGAGAAGAAGCACTTAACAGGCTTCAAAAAATTACCAGTCGGGTACCAGGCGTTGTGTATGAATTTCTTTTGCGACCTGATGGAAGTTCTTGCTTTCCTTATGCCAGTGAAGGATTGTTGGACATATATCGTACTAAACCAGAGGATGTTCTAGTCGATGCATCTCAGGTTTTTGCGCTTCTTCATCCAGATGATTTTGAAGGCGTCGTAGCATCTATTCAAAAATCTGCTCTGGATTTGACACCTTGGAACCAAGAATATCGGGTTATATTTGATAATGGAGATCAACATTGGTTACAGGGTAGTTCAATTCCTGAGCGCGATACTGATGGAAGTACGCTTTGGTATGGGTTTATTAGTGATATTACCGAGCGCAAGCACATTGAAGAAGCCTTAAAAGAGAGCGAGAATCGATTCCGTATCATGGCAGATCATGCACCGGTATTGATTTGGATTGCCGGTTTGGACAAGCTGTGTTATTACTTCAACAAAGTTTGGCTTGATTTTACTGGACGTACTTTGGAGCAAGAGAGTGGCAATGGTTGGGCTGAAGGCGTTCATCCTGATGATTTTAAACGTTGTTTGGATACCTATTTGTTAGCCTTTGATGCTCGGCAGTCGTTTACTATGGAGTACAGATTACGGCGTTTTGATGGTGAATATCGCTGGCTATCGGATAATGGCATACCGCGTTACGACGAGCATGGTGTCTTTTTGGGCTATATTGGTTCATGTGTTGATATTACAGATCGAAAAAATATAGAAACCAAATTGCGCTTAAGTGATGTTGCTTTGCAAAAAATCACGCAAGGTGTGCTTATAACCGATGCTCAATTCAACATTGTTTGGGCTAATGATGCTTTTGAGTTAATCACTGGTTATATTTCAGCAGATATTACAGGTCAAAATTGCCGATTTCTTCAAGGGCCGTTAACTGATTTGCAGACGAAAAATGAGATACGTTTAGCGTTGAAAAATAATGAACAGTTCTTTGGCACAATACTTAATTATCGAAAAGATGGAAGTACTTTCTGGAATGAATTGACGATTTTGCCCATCTTTAATGAAGAAAAAAAAGTAACCAATTTTATGAGTGTTACTCGCGATATTACCACCCAAAAAGAAGCCAAAGCTGCTTTAACATTAGGGCGAGATCAAGCGGAGCATGCAACCTTAATTAAATCACAGTTTTTAGCGATGATGAGCCATGAAATCCGAACGCCTCTAAACGCTATATTGGGCGCTCAAGAGCTACTGGCTGATACGGATTTGGGTGATACACAAAAACATTACCTCAAAATGGCTGCTGATGCCGGTAACAATCTATTATTGTTGGTTAACGATATCTTGGATTTAACCAAAGTAGAAGCTGGAAAGATGGAGCTGGAAAATATCGTCTTTGATGTAGTGAAATTGGTTGAAGAAACAGTAAAACTGGTCTCTATAAAGGCAAGTGAGAAAAATTTGGTAATTTCTACCGAGTTGTCACCCGATGTGGGGACATGGTTTAGTGGTGATCCGTGGCGTATTAGACAGGTTTTGCTAAATTTATTGGCGAATGCAGTTAAATTTACCGAAACCGGTAGTATTACCTTAAAGCTATCCCTCCGCTCAGCAGGTGCTAATGATGGCGCTATCTTGTTTGAGGTTACTGACACGGGTATCGGAATCGGCCAAGAAGTTCAAGAGCGTTTATTTGATGTGTTTGTTCAGGTTGACCCCTCTGATACCCGTAAATACGGTGGGAGTGGTCTAGGGCTTGCGATCTCCAAACGTTTGGTGGAGTTATGGGGCGGTCATTTGGGTATGGTAAGCAATGTTGGTTTGGGTAGTTGTTTTTGGTTTACTTGTGGTACAGCGGCTATTGCGCCGCACCCAGCGGATCAATCTGTCGAGAAAATTGTAGTGCCAACCACTGCAAAGTTGCTATTAGTTGAAGACAGTATTATCAACCAAACCATTTTAGCTTCCATGCTGCGGAGCGAAGGCCATCTTGTGGATGTTGCCAGTTGTGGTGCCGAAGCAATTACTGAAGCATCTAAAAACACATACGATTTAATATTTATGGATGTATCGATGCCGGATATGTCCGGTATGGAAGCTACTCAGATTATTCGAAAACTAGGTGGTGCAGCACTCACTGTACCCATTATCGCCATCACTGCTCACGCCATTAAAGGTTATCAGGAAATGTGTTTGGAGGCCGGTATGAATGGTTATGCCACCAAACCAATCAGTCAAAAAGACCTGTTAGCCTTGGTGCAACATTGGTGTGGTCATATAACTAAGGAGCTAGTTGTTACAGAAAATATTGAGACGGTTGCCAGCAACCAAGAATGGTTGGATGAACAGGTCATGCGCCGACTGGAAGAGGATTACGGTATGGAAAAGATACCGTCGTTGTTACATATATTTATTGATGAACTTGAAAAACGTTGTGATGCGATAAAGTCAGCCATAAACCGGCGAGATTTAATTGCTTTAAATCATGAAGCTCATAGTATAAAAAGTGGTTCGGCAATTTTTGGTGCTTGGCCTTTACATACCTTGGCTAAAGAAACTGAATTGTGTGGCTATAAAGATGATCTTGACGCGTCTTTAATCATGGCAGGCAAGTTATTAACTTGTGCAAAAGCCACTATGGCCGCAATGGCGCAGCGTTGTTAAGGGAAAAATACAATAAGTGTGCGACAAGCTAAGCTTGTCATTTCTTGCAAGGTGAAAGTCCTTGTCTGGAACTCAAGGGAATGAGTTCAAAGGCCTAACCAGCCACCAGTATCGAGTGTTGCACCTTTGGCGGAGTATTGTATGTGGCTACGACTACAACAATGCGAACAAAATAGGTGAAGCGTACACAGAGAACTGTATAGGTCACAGAGGGCTTTGCACGTCCCTGAAGCTATTTCAGCATCGTTAGTTTATAAAAAACGGCGACATTTTACTTATTATGGAAGCCATACTAAGGAATCATTTTGGTGAGATTCTGGAGGGTTTGTCGGTGTCAGAGAGCGTGACATGTTTTAGAATGATGTGATGAGTTGTGTTAGACCCTCTCGGTTCCTGGTAACAAGATAAGTAAACTAAACCTAAAATCTTGATTATGCAGGTAAGCCTACCCAACTAAAAGAAGGATGGCTGAAGACTGGTGTGGGAGTCAGATACATTCATAGTACTCTGAGCGCTTGAAAATCGCGTACATAGGAAGGGATGTACGAAACTGCGTAGCCGGCAAAGGCAACTCTTACCGAACATGAAGGATTGGATAAATGGAGCAAACCTCACTGCGGGGAATAGCGAATAAAGCGTTACAAGATAAGGCTTACCGATTTCGGAATTTATTTGGCTTATTAACGACTGGATTCTTGTTTTGGTGTTGGGGGTTTATCAACAAGAAAGCAAGTGCAGGTGTAGATCGCATCGATGCACGGATGTAAGAAGAGCATCTCATTGGTAATATTGAACAGTTGGTTGAGCAAGTCAAAGGAAAGACGTATCGGACTAAGTTGGTGTTTAGAAAGTATATACCGAAACTGGGCGGGAAGTTACGTCCTCTGGCCATGGCGTTCAACTTGTCGAGAAAACTGACGACGGCCTGTGCCACAATCTCGCCAATAGTCATGCTGCTGATTTGGGCGTGTGACCGAAGTCGCTGCACGACATCCGCAGGTATTTTGATGGTGATCGGAATAGAGGGGGAAGCGACCAAGACTGGCGCATCGATTCCCTGCGCTTCCTGAAGATATCGGTAAGCCTGTCGTCGAGAAAAGCCAAACTGTTGGGACAAGGCTTCGGCAGCTTCGGACAATGGGTAATCCTGTGCCAGCAAGTTGAATGCGGCATTCAGTCGGTGGGTTTTTTCGGTGTTTGATGATCGTATCATGAGACATATATTTATTACCTTTTACGTCTTCTGTCAAGCAATGAATTTGAGCAGTTGAATTCAATATGCCGTTCAAATTCAAAGTTATCTTTTGTGTCTATGGCGTGATAACACCTCCTTGCGGTGTGCCGCGCCGATTGCTTTTACCTCCACCTACACAAGCCGTTTTCCCATTCTCACTTTCACCTATGACAGGGGCTTTCAGCCATTG
>JAPLRP010000003.1 GCA_026399095.1 Methylococcales bacterium
ATGTTTCATTTACTAATAACCGTGCTGAGCAGGATTTACGTATGTCCAAGGTCAAGCAAAAAGTGTCCGGCTGTTTCAGAACAGAAATTTATGCCCTGGCTTATTGTCGAATATCAAGTTATCTACAAACCATGGCGAACAAAGGCTATAACCCTCTTATTGCTGTTCAAATGGCACTGAATGGTAAGCTAGAATCTATAAGGGGCGAGTAGTTACCATTATTTTTGGTTTGATCAACCAGAATGTTTCTATCAGCTAAAAACAAGATGTGCTTTTTAGTACCCGACTTCCACAAGCGCCAGATAATCTGAAAAGCTGTGTAGGTTTTACCGGTGCCGGTTGCCATGACTAATAAGATACGTTGCTGACCCTTAGCTACTGCTTCAATCGTGTTATTAATAGCATTGGCTTGATAATACCGCGGCGCTCGCCCCATGCCATCATCGTAATAGGGCATTTCGACTGTGTGTTTGGCGTCGGCTGTTTCTAATCCTTTATAGTGACAATAGCGCTGCCAAAGTTCTGTAGGACTAGGAAAGTCTGCTAGGCTCAATTCTTGTTCGGTTTGTGCGGCTATGCCTGTACGGTCATGACAGATAAAACCATCACCATTGGAGCTAAATACAAAAGGGATATCTAAGGTTTCTGCGTAGATTAAGGCTTGTTGCATACCATAACCTACGCTGTGTTTGTTGTCTTTAGCTTCTATCACCGCTAAGGGAATATTGGCTTTGTAATACAAGATGTAATCTGCCCGCTTTTGCTCACCACGGGTATGCAATTTGCCATGAACAATCACACGGCCTTTAGTAAAAAAACTTCGACGTATTTGCAGCAGCTCATCCCAGCCGGCTGGTATAACCGCTGGCGTGATGTACTTGGCACAAATATCGGACTCGCTTAAGGTCTTTTTGCTCATGATTACTGCTTGTGTCGTTAGGTTGTTAATGTCGTGAGAAGGGTCACTAAACGGTGCATGTCGGTATAAGGCTCAACGCCATTGTGGGCATTGGTAAGTTGAGCCAGTTGTTCGGCACGTTGGGTGGCAGCACTGGAATAGTTACAGGTTTGTTGGTAGTAACCGACCCGGCCTTTGTCATAATTAGGCAAGTATTGACGTAGTCGCTGATAAACGACGTCGCGGTGCATTGGGGTAAGTATATCTTCGAAATGTAATAACAGCCAAAGTTCAAAGCACGGCACCGAAACGATGGCTTGGACGCTGACAGGTTGTTTCAGATCATTGCGCAATTTGCCGTTCAGTGCCGCTGCTTTGCTAAGCGCTTGGTGATAGGTGATGTGATCGTCACGGTCAAAAACGACAAAAACTTGTTCAAAGGCATGTGGTTCAATGTATTTATTCTCGTCGCCGTTTTTGAGCAGGTGTTCTGCGTACTCCACCACTTGCAAAGGTGACGTGCCATATTGGCTGTGTTGTACCTGCACGTTAGTGGTGCTTAACCGAAACTTAGTGCGGATTTCATTTAAGTAGAGCGGTTCGGTTTTGCTCCCTTCACTAACAATGAGAATACGATCATAGCCTTCACGTCGGCTTAATTTACGGGCCAGTTGTTTGGTTTGTCGTGCTTTTGGTTGATTGTCTTTTCCCATGTAAAGCTACCGGTTAGTCTGCCGCTTGAGTGAGTAAAGATGGATCATTAAAAAACGGCACGGCACCATAGCGTCCGGTTAAGTAGCCACGCTCCCAGGCTTCATTTTCTCGTGGACTGAAATCGCTGAGTGGATATAATCGAGTGGCTTGATCATTATCTTTTTCAGTAAACCAGATTTGGTCGCGTCGAAACAAAGTTCGATCGAGCAGGGAAGAGTCATGTGTTGTAAAGAAGAGTTGTGCGCCGTTTGGGTTAAGCTCTGGTTGATGGAACATACGCACCAGTCGTCTAACCAGTAAAGGGTGTAAGCTGCTATCCAGTTCATCGATAATCAGCAAACGACCATGCTTAAGTACATCGAGTACGGGAGCAGCTAAGGCATATAATCTTTGGGTGCCTTGTGATTCTTCATGCAATTCAAAACTGGCAGAGCCACGATCTGTTTTGTGAACAAATTGTGGCATGAGCATTTCTTGTTCTTCATGCATAACTTTTGCTCCTTCAGGTCCAAACATGATTTTTTGCTGAAATCCTTGACGCTGCACTGTCATTACATCACTTATGCTAATGTCCGCAAAAGTAAGAAAATCCCGTACTGCACGTCTACCACTTTCGGTTTGGAGTAGCTCAGTCGTGTGATTTGGGGGCGGAGTTAAGCCCGCGCTGAAATAGACTGGTTGTTCTACCAACCAGCTAAATACGGGCCCCAATAGCTCACTGTTTAGCTGCGCAGCCGTTGATAAAAAAAGTGCGTTGGAGCGGGTGCTGTCTTGCCAAAGTTTACGTGGGCCGGTTAGGTGAGTGCTGAACTCGTATATAGAGCTTTGAGTTTTTTCGTCAAACTGGCGATTGAACCACTGTTGCGGTTTTGCCGTACGATAAACCAATAGCCATTCGGTAACAATTCTTTCAGGCGTCAAGCTGAAGCCATATTGATGGCGTACACCATTAAAGATAAAGGTAATTTCAAACTCGGTGGGTTTTGCAGCACAATCCGTATCTAGTCGGAAAGGCTGAATGTTAAAAGTTTGTCCAAGTTGCATGAGTGTTGCAGATTCAGCAACCAAAGCACGCATAAAAGCCAGCGCTTGTAGTAATGTGGATTTGCCACTTGCGTTGGGGCCATAGACCACGGCGCTACGAACCACATGGGGCAGACTTTTGATGCCGGTTGATGCCAAGTGCGTATCGGCGAGCTTTTTATCTTTTGACGCAATAAAACTAATCACTATTTCATCGCGGATTGACCGGTAGTTACGAATTCTAAATTCGAGCAGCATGACAGGTACCAGTTGCAAAATTAAATAAAATTATGCGCTTTTTATTCAAAAAATGAAATAATTTTTAATATATATTGCGTTATTTTATAAAAATTATTTCGATAGCGATAGTAACTAAAAACCTGTTCGCCGCCTTATGCGCGCATAAGGCGGCGAACTTCACAACAAAGAGGCTACGTGGTTTTGCATCTTTCTAAGCCGCGGGTTTATCTTGCCATTCTAAGGGGTTAAGCATGGATTATTCTCATAAGTGTTTTCTGTATTGTACAATCAATAACGAATGGACTATTTTAATAGGTGAATAGCAGGGTATAATACTTCAAAAGCATAATCTGAGTCTGTATGAAAGTTTTTAAATTCCGCTTATTTGAAAAATGGGCTACAAAACAGGGCATAAGCGATGATGACCTGAGAAAAGCCACTCTTGAAATAGAAAACGGACTCTGTGAGGCCAGTTTAGGTGGCAATGTTTATAAAAAACGTATCAGCAGATTAGGGCAAGGAAAACGCAGCGCATATAGAACCATACTGTTAATGAAACAGGGTGATAAAATCATTTTTGCCCATGGCTTTGCCAAAGGTGAAAAAGATAATATTACCAAAAACGAACTTGAAGGTTTTAAGATAATGGCAGAAGCGTTTCTTAATTTAACTGATGTGCAAATCAACACATTGATTGACAATAAGAATTTAATTGAGATTTCAAATGACTAATATTCAAAACACGCTCGGTGAAATGGCAAAAGACCTTTATTCAGTTGGTGCGATTGATAAAACGACATTAAGACAGTTCGACAGCCATTCATTGCCCCCTGTTCCTAACTATACCGCTAACCAAATTGCCAATCTTAGGCATAAACTCGGTTTAAGCCAGAGCGTTTTTGCCGCTTATCTAAATGTATCAGATCGGGCGGTAAAAAAATGGGAACAAGGCGAAGCCAAGCCAATGGGCGCGACGCTTAAATTGTTATCCATTGTTGAAAGAAAAGGGCTTGAAGTGGTTGCTAACTAAATCATTGTCGATTAGAAGCGGTAATTTTGTTGCTTTTGATCACATGCTTTTCACACAACCCCTCGTTATGGATTATGCACGAAATTAGTTTACAGGGTTGCTGCTTACCCTTTTAACTTAATTGCCCCGTAATGTTGGGCCAGAATATGCAAGACGGATACGTCCAAATATAAAGCCATGAGTTATGGGCATTTAAAAGTAAAGGAACAAGTGCTACACGATGAAATTACTGACTTAATTAAAAAAGCTAACCGTTGTGACCAAGCTGAAGATAAGGCCTATAAAGATAAAACCGGTTATGACATCCCGGAAGATTTGAAATTCAAACAAGACCGGCTGGCTAAAATAAAAGCCGCCAAGCAAGCCCTTGAGGAGCGCGAAGAACAGTTTAATCCAGGTAAGGCCATTGACAATAAAAAGCAGATTAGCTTTGCCGATACCGAGGCTCGCATCATGGGTAAAAAAGGCCGCTTTGACTATGCCTATAATGCCCAAATCAGTGTTGATGCTGATCTGCAAATTATTGTCGCTCAGCATATCAGTCAAAGCGCCAACGACAAACAGGAACTTGAACCAGGCCTGAAAGCAATAATGGAATTGGATTTGGTTCAAGTGAATATATTGTTTTTCGATCAAAACCCAACCAGCCTCAAAAATTAATCAAACCAGTTTTGTAAGGCTAAGTTTAGAAAGTTGTGAAAATCATGGGTATTTCGAGTGACCAAGGTTAATTTTTGGGTTACCGCAATGGCGGCAATCTCGCCGTCTGCATAAGCACAGGTTAGTCCTTGTCGTTGTAATCTGGCACGCTCAATGGCATACCAATCTGCGGCAAGTTGATCATAAGGCAAAACAATCAAGCCATTGAGTAACAACATTTCCAAATAAGATTGGAGTTGTTTTTTTCTTTTTGATGCTGCCAGTAACTCAAAGCCATATACCAGTTCATGCCAGACAATAGCTGCTGTTGCATACTCACCGTCATGATTGGCAAGCTGTTGTAACACTTTATCATTAGGCGTTAAGCGGGCGGGTTCTGACAGGATGTTACTATCTAACAAATAGCTTATTCGTCCCATGAAAATTCACGTCCTTGACTGGCTACACGTAAGTCTTTAAGTTCAGTTTCCGTCAAGGCACTGTCGCTCATTAATTGAGTGCGCCATTGTTGGATGGCTTGGTACAAGCTATTGTCTTTATGGGTCAGCTTTTGATAATTAACTTCGGATAACATCACAGCAACGGGCTTGCCATGACGAGTAAGATGAATAGGCTCATCTGATTCAAGCTGATAAATTAATTGTGACAGGTTGTTTTTTGCCTCGGCTATGGTGCTGGTTTTCATTGACAATCACTCTATTATGGCTATTTTTATAGTCATAATAAGGCTTTTATTAGGCGTTATCAAGTTTGATATAATTCGTTTATGTTAGTCTACATTTTATTGAAATTGGACACTTCAAATTTGGTTTTATGATTACGTAATACGCGTTCCATGACTGGTGCTTTCGGTTTACGCAAAGCGCACAGTTTTACGCCAGCTTTTATAAGGCTATGAAGATCATGGCTAGGAGTAGGGTCCTTTAGGCACTAAATTTAGCTAATTATGAGCCGCAAGTATTTTTAAATAAAAAATTGTTGGTGGTTATAAATTAGACTCGAGCTCAATTAGTGACTTTTCCCATTTCAAAATAGCGTTTCGTTTCTCAATAAGGTAGTCGTAGCGGTCATAGTGGGTAGAGCTCACATCATTTAGTGCATGATTCTGAATCCTATCCCTCATTGACTTTTCTATACCTATTTCTCCCATTCTAGTTTTTACTGTTCTGCGTAAATCTCTGGGAATAAATTTATCAATACAAGTGATTTTCGAAATAGCATGACCTAATGACGTTTGATTAATTGGTTTGTCGTCTCTGTGACGTCCTGGAAACAAAAAAGGTGAGTTTCGAGTGTAAGGCCATAAATCATCAAATAACTGCTTTGCCAGTGGTGTTATAGGTAATAGCAACCACTTCTTGTTTTTTGTTCTGGCTGGAGGCAGTGCCCAGACCATAGCTTTAAAATCGAGTTCTTCTTTGGTTGCTTCAATAACTTCACTTGACCGCCCACCATATAATAAGAGTAGTTTAACGGCTATTGAAAATTGTGGGCTTAATGTTGTGTCATTCCATAATAGTTTTATCTCTGCAAATGATAGCGCTCTATCACCAATTGACTCAGCCGCTTGGTTTTTTGGCACAGCATCAACCGGGTTAATTGACAGGTTGAATATAAACTTGTTGCTTATCATCTTTGGGTCATGGTCGTGGTGGATGCCCAGCACAAACATTCGGTGAAGATATGCACGGACACGGTTGGCTTCAACCTCTGAGCCACGTTTTATGATCGTATGCAGTATATTTCTGATATGTATGGGGGTTATTGTGTTGGCTGGTAAATCAAACAGGTTTGCACAATCTTTAGTTACTCTGTACTTAACTTCTTGACTGGTTTTCTTGCCTGTTAACTCCATGTTGTTAATGTAATTATCAAGTAAGTCTTTTACTGAGCCAAAGGCTACTTCTTTTCCGGCACTTTGTGGATCAATGCCCTTGTCGATTGTAAGGCGTGTTTCTCTACAACGTTCTCTTGCATCGGCTAAGCTTACAGAAGGGTATCTTCCAAGGTTGTAAAAGCGTCTTTTTCCATCGAAGGCGTATTGCATGAAAAAAGAAATTGCACCGGCAGCCGTTATTTTTATACCAAAGCCCTTATCGGTACCTTTCTCAAATACTCTATAGTCTACTAATTTTGGCTTAATGCCTTGAAGATATTTGTCGGTGAATCTCACGGTGCTTTTACGGTGCCTTTGCTTAGTAAACTAAAGAATATATCAGTAAACAACAGAAAACAGTAGAAATTAATTAAGTCAATAAAAACAATTAGATATAAACATAGGTGTTCATAAATAAACGTAAAAAACTACCAAAGAACTCGACTCTTAATCCATGGGTCCCGAGTTCGAGCCTCGGACGCCCCACCAAGTAAATCAAGGTCTTGCGTGAAAACGAAGGCCTTTTTTATTGTCTGAAATTCTTCGTGGCGCAATTTTGGCGCACTTTCAAAAAAACACCCGCAATAACTGCCAATAATTCAGGAATAAAAACTCATCATATCTGAGGCCTGTTTTAGTAATTGTATATATTTAACTTTATAGTATTTTTAAGCCCGCACTAAGCACCCAAGCCCTCTGTTCTCAGTAACCAGTTCTCAGTACTAAAAACCTGTTACATCCAACCAAGCCATCTGTGACATAAGCTGTGAGCAAGTTGTGGGCGGGTAAAAGCCGTCCCCAGCTTAGTTGAGCCTTATTCATCAGATTCCACCCGGGGGCATGGATGCCCAGTAGATGAGCCAGGATGGCGTGTAGTAGTTCTGTATAGTTATAATTAGATAACCTATTTTTTACAGATAATTAGACCTCACCCTCTATTTTTTAAATAACCCAAAATATTTACTAAAAACCACGATCAGGTAGCCTATGTTTTTATTGGTAACTCTTATCCTTAATAACTAGCGAAAGAATATTTAACCTGATTTCTTTTGTGTTATGAATAAAAACTACCTCTTTCACAACATTAGAGCAAACACAAATTAGCAAAAGCTATTACAGGATTTATTGTACAAATACATTCTGATTTAAATTTTAAACCATTACATTGATTGCGTTTAATAGGAACAGAAAAGTGGGTTTGTTATTGACCATTTTTGCTTTGAAATAGTGATAAATAGTCACCATACCCTGTCGCTTGCATATCTGATACAGGAATAAACCGAAGGGCCGCAGAGTTTAGGCAATATCTAAGTCCGGTAGGTTTTGGGCCATCAGCAAAGACATGACCCAAATGGGAATTACCATAACGACTGCGTACTTCTGTGCGTGGTAAGATCATTAAAAAATCTTTTTTCTCAGTTATATTTTCTGATGCTAACGGACGAGAAAAGCTCGGCCAGCCGGTTCCGGAGTCATATTTGTCTTTGGATGAAAATAGTGGTTCACCCGTAACAACATCTACATAAATTCCATCTCGTTTTTCATCCCAATAGGTGTTTTTAAACGGTGTCTCTGTAGCTTCTTCTTGTGTGACTTGATATTGAAGAGGTGTTAAGGTTTTACGTAAAAATTCATCTGCCGGTTTGTTGTATTTTGGGTTAGCATTTTTTTGATTTAAATCATCGCCCCATATTTCTTTAAGATACTGATCCCGACCTGATTTGTAGCGATAGTATTTATAACGGATAGGGTTATTTTTGTAGTAGTTTTGGTGATAGGCGACAGCAGGGTAAAAAGTTTCAAATTTTTTTATTTCTGTTATAACGGGTACTTTGTAACGCCCCGATTGATTTAATAGTTGGCGAGATTGCTCCGCTAATTTTTTTTGTTCTTCGGTATGATAAAAAATTAAAGTGCGATATTGTTCGCCTCTATCAACAAATTGCCCATCATTATCGGTTGGGTTGACCATGCGCCAGAAGGCATCCAGCAAGGATTTGTAACTAATTAGGGTGGGATCATAATAAACTTGAACGCTTTCTACATGACCGGTTGTGCCCAATGAAACAGCTTCGTAACTGGGGTTGGCAATATGTCCTCCACTAAAACCTGAAATTACTTCGTGGACACCGAGGAGTTTTTCAAAATCAGCTTCTGTACACCAAAAACAACCTCCAGCAAAAGTGGCGACGGATTCATTGATGCTGGTGTTTGTTTGGGTATAACCGATATGTGTACTGAGCGTGGTAATAAAAATAACTAATACGGCTAAACGGTTTTTCATATCATTACCTTTTTTAAATATAGCTGATGAGCGCTGTGCAAAGGGTATTGTTATCCTTAAATTATTTAATGTGAATGATTATGTTCATGGTGGTGATCATGATCATGAACTTGAGTCGATGTATCGGTTGGTTGAAGAGTAATATCTGTTACTAGAGGTTGAGCAGTTTTAACGGCTACACCGTATTGATAAACCATAAGCCCTCCCAAATCAGCGCCTTGAACAATGAGTCCAAACAATAAAGCTGATAATGCCAGAAAAAAGCTGTTTGTCCAACCCGTAACCAGTGCGCCGCTTTTTAAGCGCCAAGCAGATAAGCCTAGTGATAATGACAGTATTGATAGGCCAATGTGTTCATGATGATCCATAATCTCATGTACATCTTCTCCGTGGGCGACTGTTTCAGCTGCATTAAAACCGGCAATTACTGTGAAAATGGCTGAAAGTGCACCAAAATAAAGAAACCAACTGGCGGTATTACGCCATTGGGATTTTTTTGCGATTGTGGCTATTAAGTCCACAGCAAAAAAAGCCGATAAAAACGCGATAGGAAAATGTACCAATAAGGGATGAATGTTCTCCATTCCCAATATGCCGGGTAATATAGAAGAAAATAACTCTCCCGGCCCATGATTTGAAAAGCCTTCAAGCGATGTCAGCAAGCTTGAAACGCTTTCTGCAACGCCACCGCCATGATCACCGCCACCATGAATTTGAAAAGATAAAAAGTTGTCCATCATTATCGTATTGTTTTTTTAATTGAGAAAAAAGAATAATTTACTTGAAATCTGGGTAATTGCAAATAAACCGGATTAGCTTGTTAGTTGTAAAAGTAGGACATTAATCATGCCTTTTGGTACCGACAGGTAATTTATTAAACACGGGGTGTGGGTCAATGCCGTAGTGTTCAGGATAAAAAACGGCTCCCAAATACAGGCCATCGGGCGGCGCTGTTATACCGCCCAGTTTGCGGCATTTAACGTCAAGTAATTCTTGTGTCCATTCTATTGGTTGTTTTTCGGCGCCTATATCAATTAATACACCGGCAATATTTCTGACCATGTGATGTAAAAATGCATTGGCTGAAAGGTCGATTATGACTTTATCTTCTTGCCGATAAACATCAATAAAATACATGGCTCGGCAAGGGCTTTTAGATTGACAGCCTTGCGCCCTGAACGAAGAAAAATCATGTTTGCCGATTAGATGTTGGGCGGCTTGATGCATTTTTATTTCATCTAATGGTGCATGACACCAGGTGACTTGATTGCGCAACAAGGCTGATTTAATGGGGCGATTAAGAATAATGTAGCGATAAAAACGAGCAATAGCGCTGTATCTTGCATGAAAATCATCGACTGCTTCTTTAACCCAGGTAATTCTGACGTCATCGGGTAAATTACTATTACCGCCCAGCATCCAGGCATGGCGTTCTCGTTTTGTAGTAACATCAAAATGCACGACTTGTTCCAGCGCATGAACACCGGTGTCGGTTCTTCCGGCACACTGAACGGTAACGGGATGGTTGGCAACCTTTGACAAAGCTTGTTCGAGTACTTGCTGAACGCTGCGTTGACGAGTTTGCCATTGCCAGCCAGAAAATCCACTGCCATCGTATTCTATCCCTAATACCCATCGTGTTTTATTCATGAATAAAAACCTTTATGCCGACGTGTACACGATTAAATAAATCCAGTACATCTGTGTTTTTCATGCGGATACAGCCATGTGATTGCGGGGTGCCTGTCAGTAATTCATCAGGACAACCATGAATGTAAATATACCTCCAAGCACTGTCTACTTTGCCATAACGGTTTTTACCCGGCTCTAAACCACCCAGCCATAAAATGCGGGTTAATATCCAGTCACGAGATGGGTTTTGCTTGATTAGTTCAGTGTTATAGATTTCACCGGTGGGTCGCCTGCCAATAAAAACACTGTGTAATGGTTGATTATCACCAATTTTGGCTCTGACTTTATGCCAACCCGTCGGTGTACACTCGCTGCCCATTACTTCACCTACGCCATTTTTTGCACTGGAAATGGGGTAGCTCTTTAGTTTTTTGTTATTGTAATGTAGAGTCAGTTGTTGTCTGGTGATATCAATATCCAAATAGTCTTTTACCTTAATAGGTTTATTATTTATCATTTACACTTTAAACAATCAATTAAAAAAATAATTTATCGTAAGGCAATTATACGACAACTGTTATTTTAGTGATTAAGTCATTCTTTACGAGTCTACAATGAGAGTATTACCTACTGATCCTGCATCTGAAGCCAGTGTTTTGTTGATTGCTCAGTCAGATAGCTATTTGAAGTCACTTTATCCTCATGAAAGCCAGCATCTTGAGAGTGTTGCTGCTTTACAGTTACCTAATGTGACGTTTTTTGGTGGTTATTTTGGCAACGAGATGGTTGCTTGTGGTGCTGTTAAAGTACTACAAGATGATATTTGTTACGGAGAAATAAAAAGAGTATTTGTTGTTGAACAATGGCGGAGGAAGGGGCTTTCAAGGCACATTATGGGTGGTATTGAGCAGTATCTAAAAGAGATTAGTGTATCAATTGCTCGCCTCGAAACCGGAATCAAGCAACCCGAAGCACTGGCGCTATACACCAGTCTTGGGTATGAGGTTCGTGAGCCATTTGGAAAATACACTCATGATCCTTTGAGTATATTTATGGAAAAAGTTATCTTTTAGGTGGGTACTATATTTGTACCCGTAACTTACTCTATGAGATGTTTTTATAGCGTTAATTGGATATAAGATTATTTAACAAATAAAGCCATTGATTCAACATGACCTGTTTGTGGGAACATGTTCATCACGCCTGCTTTAACCAGTTTATAGCCTAGTTCATTGACTAAAATTCCTGCATCACGAGCCAGTGTTGATGGATTACAAGAGACATAAACAATTTGCTCAGGCTGCCATTTTTTAAAATGCTGTAAAACCTCGGATGCACCGGCTCTGGAAGGATCCAACATGATTTTGTTATATTTCTGATTGGCCCAAGGTTGGTCGCTCAGATCTTTACTTAAGTCGGCGGCATAAAACTCAACGTTGGTGATGCCATTATGTCGGGCATTTTCTTTAGCATGATTAACCAATGGTTGATCGCCTTCAATGCCGACAACGCGCCCTGCAAATTTTGCCATCGGTAGTGTAAAGTTACCTAAACCACAAAACAAATCCAGCACTGTATCATTTTGATTAAGATTTAAAGTTTCCAGTACTCGGTTGATCATTTGCCTGTTAATTTCATAATTAACTTGGGTAAACATGGCAGGTTTAAATTTAAATTCCAAATTCTGATCGGGCAGGGCATAAGTAGGTATGATTTCCGGCTCACCATCCAAGGGAACAATGGTATCGGGGCCTTTGGATTGCAGGCATAGGCTCATATTGTGCTCATGTCCAAAAGTACGCATCTGTTCTTGGTCGGTAGCGGTAGGTGGTTCCAATACCCGAATTGAAAGTACGCATTGCTCATCACCAATAGCGACTTCAATCTGTGGTATTTTATCTCTAATGGTAAGTCCGGAGATCATGTCTCCCAATGCCAATAATTTTGTGCCAACTATCGGGTGCATGACAATACAGCTATCAATTTCTGCCAAATAGGGGTGTCGTCTTTCTCTAAAGCCTACGAGTACTCGATTTTTCTTGGCGACATACTTAACACCCATTCTGGCTTTGCGGCGATAACCCCAGTGTGGTCCTTCAAGCGGTTGCCACAGCTCCGGGATTTCAACTTTACCAATACGCTTAAATTGATCGTTAAGTAATTCTTGCTTGATTCTAATTTGCGCTGATGATTCAACATGCTGAAAACTGCAACCACCGCAGACACCAAAATGGGCGCACTCTGGATCAACCCGATCAGCGGCGCGAGTAAATAAAGTGCTGACTTTACCCTCTGCATAATCTTTACGACTATCAGTATAAATAAATTCAACTTCTTCGCCCGGTAATGCTTCGTCAATAAATATAACCTTGCCATCGACATGGGTAACGCCACGACCATCGTGCGCTAGTGATTCTATAGTGACTTTAACGGGTGTTTCAGGTAGCTGTTTTTTTCTTGATCTTTTCTTGGGCATACTTTCGATTGCTTTTAACTGTTAGGGATTGGGTGCCATCAGACTGTTTGAGATGTAATCATTGAGTATTAGGCAAGGACGCGGCTTTCGCGATGATCGCGGCTAAAGCCGCTCCTACTTTATTAAGCAGGGAAAATACCAGTTGATAAGTAGCGATCACCTCGATCGCAGATAATGGCGACTATCACTGCATTTTCAACTTCTTCTGAAATTTTTAAGGCTGCGGCAACAGCTCCACCAGAGGAAACGCCGGCAAAAATACCTTCTTCAGCAGCTAACGCACGGGTGTATTTTTCTGCTGTTGCTTGGTCGATGTCAATGATTCTGTCGACACGATCAGCTTGATAGATTTTAGGTAAATATTCTTTCGACCAGCGTCTGATGCCCGGGATTTTAGAATCACCTTCGGGTTGAACACCAATGATTTGAATCGACGGATTTTGTTCTTTCAGATATTTTGATGTCCCCATAATTGTACCGGTTGTTCCCATGGCACTAACAAAATGAGTTACTTTTCCATGTGTGTCCTCCCAAATTTCAGGCCCTGTGCTTTCGTAGTGAGCCAATGGATTATCAGGGTTAGCAAACTGGTCCAAAATGCGACCTTTACCCGCAGCCTCCATTTCTCGTGCTAAATCAATCGCTGCTTCCATGCTACCTGTCGCAGGTGTCAGTATAATCTCTGCACCATAAGCTTTCATCGACGCCTTGCGTTCATCACTCATATTATCGGGCATGATTAAGGTCATTTTATAACCTTTGATGGCCGCTACCATTGCTAAGGCAATACCAGTATTTCCACTGGTAGCTTCAATTAAACGGTCTCCGGGTTTAATTTCACCTCTGGCTTCAGCATGTTTAATCATGCTAAGTGCAGGTAAGTCTTTAACTGAGCCCGCGGGATTGTTACCCTCCATTTTTGCCAGAATGGTATTGCTGGTATTGCCTGGTAAGCGTTGTAGCATGGCTAATGGAGCGTTGCGAACAAAAGATTCAATGGTAGGAAAGGTCATGGCCGATTAATTATCTTAAAGAACAGGCTTTTAATTATCCCATATAAATCAATACAACTCCTCAAGCAGTCAAAATTATTTTAGTTCAGTAAGCTATATAGTGCCTGACCGAAAAAGCCACTTTTCAAAAAAAATCAGATTAAAATCAAAAAATATTTTTTGAAAAAATTTTCAGAGCCTGAAAAATCACTCATATCGCAGTTGACCAGCCAATATTCAGAATTATTTCTCCAAA
>JAPLRP010000043.1 GCA_026399095.1 Methylococcales bacterium
AACAGGCTTGGCGATTCGTAAAAAACAATTTTCTTAAGAAAAGCTCTCAGCGGCTCTTTGAACTCAAGCTACGGCCGGTTTTGATAGCATACCTATAATTAAATTGCGGACACCGTTACCTGTCGGGTGAATAACTTTGGGTGGTAAAATCATGGCTCGGCTCAAAGAATATAAGCTTTACAGATTTTATGCTTTTGTTCAACTGCGGTTTTTAGGTTGAATGAACTTTCAAATCCAGCGATCCCATTAAGCCCAAAAAAGTTAAAACAGTATTGGGTGATTCAACAGGTCTATAGCCAACAAGCAGAGATGTATCACACTAAAAGTCATCGCTGCGATGACCGGATCGTCAGCATCCATCAGCCGCATGTACGCCCTATTATTCGTGGCAAACTTAATAAATCGGTTGAGTTCGGTGCCAAGATAAGTGTGAGTCTCACGCCACAAGGTATTGCTAAAGTCGATCACCTGCGCTGGGATGCCTTCAATGAAGGTGGCGATCTCGAAACACAAGTCGAAGCCTATCAGCGACGTTACGGTTTTTATCCAGAAGCCGTCGTGGCCGATCCAGTCTACGGCACCCAGAAAAATAGAGCGTATCTCAAAGACAAGGGCATCCGCTACGCCGGTAAAGCCTTGGGTCGTCCTAAAAAGGAAACTGAACAAAACCGAGAACAACTTAAACGGGACAAACAACAGCGCCAAGCTGACTATCGACAACGTATTCCAATTGAAGGTAAGTTTGGTCAAGGTAAGCGTGCTTATGGGCTCAACCAGATCCAAGCTAAAACAGCTCGTACCTCTGAAGCATGGATAAACAGCATCTTCTTTGTCATGAACTTGCTGGTACTGCTCCGGCATTTTTTTGTGCCTGCAATAGCTCAGCGTTATACAAACCATTTCTTCAAATTGTTGTTACAAAAAATAAAACAGATCTTTATATCGCCAGTCAGATTAATCACGAAGGGTTATTTGAATTCCTGGCTTCTGAGTTTTTGAGTGAACTCTATTTAAGCAATCATTTATCACAGATCCCTTTTATGTCTTCTCACACAAGACAGTTGCCGCGATCAAACTTTTCCACAAGAAAGCAAAAAAATTATTAATAGTTTCTATAATGTTATATTAACAATCTATTTTTTTGCTAAAAACACAAAGTTTTGATTTATTCATTCAGGTTACCATGTCAAATATCCCCTCTTTAGTTATTATGTTAATGACAGTTTTTGTTAGCGTTCAGGTAAGTGCTAAAGGTCAAAAAGTGGCGATAGCCAGTGCACATCCCTTGGCAACGGCAGCAGGCTTTGAAGTGTTAAACAAAGGTGGTAATGTTTTTGATGCAGCAGTTGCCGTCACTGCTGCTTTGGCTGTTGTTGAACCGTCAGGTTCAGGACTCGGTGGCGGAGGTTACTGGTTGTTACATCGAGAAAAAGATAGTTTTGAAACATTGATTGATGGGCGAGAAAAAGCACCCATGGCTGCTCATAAAAATATGTATCTGGATAAAGAAGGCAAAGTGGTTGAAAACTTGTCTCTTGATGGCGCATTATCCGCAGCTATTCCAGGAATGCCTGCAGGCTTGGTTCATCTGTCCGAAAAATACGGCAAGTTAACACTTTCTGAAAGTTTGGCTCCGGCTATTAGATACGCACAAACAGGCTTTGCAGTTGGCGAGCGATATCTAAAGTTATTAAAGCTTAGAGAGGCCGTGATTAAAAAATTCCCCACGTCAGCAAGTATATTTCTCCAAGATGGCAGCTTACCTAAACCTTACTCAATACTCAGGCAGCCAGATTTGGCGAGGACATTAACTCGTATAGCCGACTCAGGTAGGGATGGATTTTACAGTGGTTGCCTAGCCGATAAATTGGTTGAGGGTGTTAAAAACGCAGGGGGTATCTGGACAAAAGAAGATCTTAAATCTTATCAGGTAATTGAGCGCAAACCGGTAACAGGCATCTATAAAGGTATAAGAATTACTAGCGCAGCACCCTCATCATCGGGTGGTGTGGTTTTAATTGAAGCTTTAAATATTTTATCGGGTTATGATCTAAAAAAAACGGATGAACTTACCCGTAAACATTTAGTAACCGAAGCAATGCGCCGCGCTTATCATGATCGTAGTTTATATTTAGGTGATGAAGATTTTATTAATATTCCCGTAAAGCGCTTGTTGAGTGACGATTATGCTGCTGGATTGCGTAGCACTATTCGTCTTGATAAAGCGTTGCCCAGTACCCAGTTCTCAGGTGAGATAGAGCAGCAAGCTGAAGGTATTAATACCACTCATTTTTCAATTATTGATGATGAAGGAAATCGGGTTGCGGCAACACTCAGCATCAATTTCCCATTTGGATCCGGTTTTGTAGCCGCAGGAACGGGAGTGGTATTAAATGACGAAATGGATGATTTTGACAGTCTTCCGGGGGCAATGAATGGCTATGGTTTTGTGGGTGGCATTGCCAATTCCATCGAACCGGGTAAACGAATGTTATCCAGCATGGCACCCACTTTTCTAGAAAATGATACCGACGTTGCGGTACTTGGAACGCCAGGCGGGAGTCGAATTATTTCTATGGTACTGTTAGCAGCGTTGGATTTTGCCAAGGGCAACGGGCCTGATTCATGGGTAAAGCTGCCACGATTTCATCATCAATTTATGCCTGATCTTATTGAATATGAAAGTGGTGCGTTATCAGATTACGAAATAGCAAGTCTTAAGGCGATGGGGCATCAATTAAAACAAACGCCTTATCCCTATGGCGATATGCAAGCAGTGCTCTTCAATAAAAAAACAAAAACCTTACTTGCTGCCAGTGACAATCGAGGAGAGGGTAGGGCCTTTGTTGCAGAATAATGAGGTTAAAATTTGGCATGGCCAAGTAACAGCGGAAGATACGTTTTATAAAGCTTATTGGGATGTACTTGATGAAGCCGAAAAAATTCAAGCCAATAAAATGCATGGCGCACTGTTACACAAACGATATGTAGAAATACACGGACGAACAAGGCAGTTATTAGCCAAAATACTTAAGCTTGCGCCAGAAGAAATAACAATAAGAAAAGCAGAGCACGGCAAACCCTATCTTGCAGATTATCCTGAATTAGCATTCAATTTATCGCATTCAGCCGAAAAAATGATGATGGCATTGGCTTGGAATTGCCGAGTAGGTGTTGATATTGAAGTTATTAAACAAAGAATTAACGTAACAGGCTTAGTTAATAAATGTTTTGGTGAAGAAGAAATTACTTACTGGAATCAATTGCCGAGCACTGAAAAAAATGATGCTTTTTATCGTTTCTGGACTCGCAAGGAAGCTTTTGTAAAAGCCACAGGTAACGGCATTGTTTTAGGATTAAATCATTGTGTTATAAACCCTGAAAACCCGAAAAAATTCTTAAGAATACCGAGTCAGTGCGGAAAGCCTTCAGAGTGGCATCTGCAAGACATCGATTTGGGGGATGGAGTTTGTAGCGCAATAGTGACAGATAAATTATTTACCGATATTAAGCTCATAGCGCTTAAAGATGAGGCTGGCATTTAACGGGAAATAGCGTAATTCCCCTTCCTTAAGGTGGGGGATATAAGCGATTGCTCTCATGTTGCATTGTTTGCTGATGGATATATTGTTTGATAATGTCAATAGCGGCACCTCCGCAACTACCGGAAAAATAACTGGGACTCCATAAATGACCCTCCCAAAGATTCTTGGTTATACAGGGAAAGCTCTCTTTTCTTATCATTCGACGACTAACACCTTTCAAACTGTTGGCCAGTTCAGAGAGAGAA
>JAPLRP010000030.1 GCA_026399095.1 Methylococcales bacterium
GAGGAGAATAAAATCAACCATTTACATTTCCCCTCATCCCAACCTTCTCCCTCTGGAGAAGGAGCAAAGTTACTTGTGTTGATAGCTATGGCTCCAGAGTGAGGGGAAAATAAAATGACTCTACTTGAAAATGCAAGATCGTTAAGAAAAAATCAAACCGATGTGGAGCGTTGGTTATGGCAGAAAATTAGGAATAGGCAATTATTGAATCTGAAATTTCGTCGACAATTCCCCATTGATCGTTATATTGTCGATTTTGTTTGTTTGGAATTAAAGTTAATTATTGAGCTTGATGGCTCGCAGCATATTGAACAAGCAGCTTATGATGAACGGCGCCGGGTTTGTCTTGAGCAACGTGGCTTTAGAGTTATACGCTTTTGGAATAATGATATTCTCAATAATGGGGATGGCGTTTTAGAAAAAATCCAACTCGTTATCATAGAAACAAGAGCGGCATTGAAATGATCTTTTTGAATCCCCCTCACCCAACCCTCTCCCGCTGGACGACTGCAAGGATGCAGGAGGTAGAGCAACGCAGGAGCAAGTTGCCGAGAGGGCTTTTTTTTCAACTCATAAACACACTACATGCTATGAAAGCATCCGAATTACAACTGGCAAAAAATCCTGACTTGATTGCCTCTGTTGCAGCTATCAAACGTGCAGCACAACAGGCAAGACAAACGGCTATAGAAACCAATACGGCTATTGTTGTCATCAAGGATGGCGTGTTATGCAGAATATCTGCTGAAGAACTTAAGAAACAGGCAATGACATGAGCGATAAAGTATTTCAAACCGTTGCAGGGCGATTAAGTTTACGTAAACCGCAACGTGATTCGTTGGAGGCTTTACAGCGAGCCATTGCCGCGTCGCCCGATATGCTCCATCCGAAACGCGATGTTGCTGACCTGTTAGAAACCTTAAAACTTGAATTTCCCAAGCTTTCCGATTTTGAACGGGAGTTTCCATCGCTGTGTTTTGCCTTGGCAACCGGCGTTGGAAAAACTCGTTTGATGGGTGCGTTTATTAGTTATTTACACATGGCGCATGGCATTAGCAATTTTTTTGTCTTGGCGCCCAACCTGACTATTTATAACAAGCTGATTGCCGATTTTACGCCTAACACCAAAAAATATGTGTTTAAGGGCATAGCCGAGTTTGCCATCAACTCACCCAAAATCATTACAGGCGATGACTATGAAGTCAAAGGTCGTGCGCTGGATTTATTTGCTGCTGTTTCCATCAACATTTTCAATATTTCAAAAATCAATTCCGAAGTGCGTGGCGGTAAGTCGACAAAGATTAAACGCTTGTCAGAATACTTGGGCGATAGTTACTTTAATTATTTGGCGGAATTGCCGGATTTGGTGTTGTTAATGGATGAATCACACCGTTATAGAGCGGATGCCGGTGTTCGTGCTCTCAATGAATTAAAGCCTTTATTAGGCCTGGAATTAACGGCAACGCCATTTACGGAAAGCAGCAAAGGTCCAGTGCCGTTTAAAAACGTCGTCGTTGATTATCCGTTATCAATGGCGATGGATGATGGTTTTGTCAAAGAGCCTGCCGTTGTCACGCAACGTAACTTTGATGCGACGCAACACACTAAAGAAGAAGTGGAGCGCATCAAGTTAATGGACGGTATTCGTTTGCATGAAGCAACCAAAGTGGAGTTGCTGACCTATGCACGTGAAAATGATGTCGCTGTCGTTAAACCATTTATGCTGGTCATTGCCAGAGATACGACACATGCAGCTCAATTACTAGAACTGATGGAGTCGACAGCATTTTTTGATGGCAGGTACAAAGGCAAAATTATTCAAGTAGATAGTAGTAAAACCGGAGCTGCTGAAGAAGAAATGATTAACCGATTACTGGCCGTGGAAAGCAAAGATGAGCCTACAGAAGTGGTGATACACGTAAACATGCTGAAGGAAGGCTGGGATGTTACCAATCTGTACACCATAGTGCCGTTACGCGCCGCTAATGCGCGAACCTTAATTGAACAGTCGATTGGCCGTGGTCTGCGCTTACCTTATGGCAAACGCACTGGTGTGACCGCTGTTGATAGATTAAACATCGTGGCGCATGACCGGTTTCAGGAAATTATTGATGAAGCCAATAATCCTGCCAATCCGTTGCGCTTGAAGCAGGTCATTCTTGATGCACCGTCAGATGACGTAAAAACTGAAAGTGTCGCCGTCAGTTCAAATCTTGAAACGATGATTACCGGCAACGCAGCTGGTATAGCTTATCCGACATCGGGTACCACCAATCCACCTTTGTTTAATAGCGTTGCAGAAACGGCAGTTGCACACTATGCCATGACTGAATTGAACAAATTTCAACACAGTCCATCCACAGTTGCCACCAGCAAAGCATTATTGCATGAGCATGTCCAAGCATCGGTTGTTCTGGCCGTCACTGAACATTTGGCCAGTGGTCAACAATCGTTACTCGAAGATGATAAACCTGTTGACGTTGCTGATATTGTTGCAAAGGTTACTGCTTTGATGGTGAAGCAAACCATAGATATTCCGCGTGTCGTGGTTGTGCCAAAAGGCGAAGTCAGTTATGGCTACAAACCCTTTACTTTGGATATGAGCGGCTTGAATCTGCAACCTTCAGAGCGGGATATTCTAATTCAAAGCCTGCAAACCAATGAACAAGAGCTCATGGCCTCACAAATTGGCCTGAGTGAAGCAAAGCCGGAAAATTACATTGTCCGTGCATTGATTGATTATGACGATATTTCTTATGATGACCATGCTGATTTGATTTATGAATTGGCTACGCAAGCTGTAAAGCATATACAAAGCTATCTATCATCTGTTGATGAAGTGAATAACGTTTTGAGTAATAACAGTCAATTACTCGCCAAGACTATACGCACTCAAATGGCTGAACATTTTTGGGAGCTGGCTGATACTTATGAAGTCGTCGTAAATAATGGTTTTACGCCCTTAAAGAATTGCGCTTATACCGTTGCTGCCGATCAAACCGTACATTCTTATCGTGATACCGTAACCGATAAAAGCAAGATTAAGCAGATGTTGTTTGGTGGATTCAGTAGTTGTTTATATCCTTTTCAGAAGTTTGATTCTGACACGGAACGCCGCTTTGCTGTGATTATGGAACGCGACGCACAAAAGTGGTTTAAACCAGCAAAAGGCCAGTTTAAGATTTATTACAAAGACGGCGCTGAGCATCCGGAATATGTGCCAGACTTTGTTGCAGAAACAAATGATTATGTTTTGATGATCGAAACCAAGTCACAAGCAGAAATGACCGATAACAAAGTACAAGCAAAAGCCGATGCAGCACTAAAATGGTGTGAAAATGCTGGTGAGTACCTGCTAAAAAACGGTGGTAAGGCTTGGAAATATTTGCTGATCCCGCATGATGAAGTTAAGGAAAACTTTCAGTTGGGGGATTATGTCAGGAAGTTTGAGCGTAAATAAATCTATTACATATGCAGTCCTTGATTTACCGAGATAGGCAATGATTGTGCTGAGGAACATAAAGTCCAACAATTACCGAAAGACAAGCCAGATAGCGTGTGAGAAAAAAAAGACAGGCTTTACTTGTTTGGATTTTATAATGCGCTGAATGGCTGTTAATCGCCCATGCGTTTGTGCAAATAACACTTTAAACGTATATTAGGCAGTTGTTTAAATTGTCGGAATTATTTGATGGATACTATTAGCATTCGTGGTGCCAGAACGCATAACCTGAAAAATATTGATATTGATCTACCCAGAGATAAACTCATCGTTATCACCGGGCTTTCTGGTTCCAGCAACTTATTGTTCATTTTTACCTTAATAAAAACCTTTTTGTCGGATTTCAGCTTCGAAAAGTTGTAGATATTTTGCTTCCGGAAGTTTTCGTATAGACTCCTCAAATAAATCAATATCGGCACCAACAACATCAACGGCAAATAAAATCATTAAGCCGCCATCGGCAGCGTCAATAATCAGCGCTTGCAATTTTTCAATATTACCGCCTCTCGAGGCTTTAATTAAGGCAAACTCATAGGCGATACGCGGTATTTTTGTAGTGGCTATAATGCATTCAAGGCGCTCCAGATCTGATTCCAGTAAATCATGAGCAAACCTATAAGCCAGTTCGGCATCACCTGTAAGAATTACCTGCTCTTGTAAATCAGGTGAGAATCCTTGTGTATTGATTAGTTTTAACAGTTGCAAAGCATTCATGGCATAACCCTATGTTTTTACTGAAGGGGTTGATAACTGTTGCCTTGCCAGAAGTCTCCGGGACATCTTGGAAGCAAACAGCCTGATACATTCATAGGCTTCAGGTAAAGCCTGCAATAAAGAGGCCATGATTAGCTCATCAGTGGGATCTTTACCGGCTAATTGCAGTTGTGCTTTTAGCTGGTCGATGTTTTTAAGAACAGTTACATTGCCTTCAACCAAGGCGAAAATAATATCCACACTATTGGCAACGACATCAGACGCTTGTTGTGTTTCGTTAGCGATAATTCCGCTTTTCCAAAAAGCCAGTCGTAAATATAAGCCTTGTAAGAATCCGGCGCTCCAATGCCATAACTGATCAATTCCGGCATCATCAAGAGCGCTAAAATCATAGGGAAAGGTAAGTTCGTTTTTTAATAGTGCCCTATTGCTGGCTTTAACCACTGCAGTAACGGCTTTTTTTAAGTCTTTTGCTTGCTTGCCGTTAAGTTGAGGGCGTTCACCATAAAACAACTCAGCCAACCAGTCAGATGGATCAATAATGGCAGGCGTGATTGCCAAGGCGTAAAAAAAGCCACTGAGTCCATCATAAGTTAGGTGTTCATTTTTGGGTACGCACTTATCAAGTTCACTACGCAGTTTATGAAGTAATATTTTATCTATCATGGTGTTGGTTGTTTAGTTGTTATAAATCGTCAATTGATGAGCGGGCAGGGGAAAATATTTCATGCTATTGCCAATAAAGAAGAAATAATATCAAAATAAGCTTCCAGCAAAGCCGATAACGTATTGTGATATAAAGCCTGTAAAGTCACTGAAGGTTGCTTCATCAACAAGCTAAATAACTCAGCCAGCACATAATAACCGCTAATTAAAACCGCTTCAGTCTCTTGAGTCAGTGAGGCAACATAACCGGTTACCGGAGCGAGTACCGATGCCAGCAATTGTTCCGGGTTGTCTAAAAGCAATTGCCAATATCGCTCAGACTGTACGCCAACTGCTGCCACATAACGAGTCAACGGCTCAATAGTTACCAAGGTCACTTGCTCGGGATTCTCCCCAAAAGCCTGTAAATATTGACCGGTTGCCTGCTTGCCGGCATTCACCTTGACTTGCCAGTCTTGGTAAACAGGCAACACTGATGCCTGAACCTGAGCATATAAAGTATTGCCGGCATAAGCGGTTTGTTCGTACCAGGCGGTAAGTGTTTCAAAAGGATGCTCGTAGACCTGTTTGGAAGCGGTTGCCACCACGCTGTGGGCATTAATTAAGCTGTTATGGATATCCTGATACAAGGCATTAACTTTAAAACTGATTTGTCTATAGAGTTCTGTTGATGGAAGAATTAGCTTGTTTTTAACATCTAGCTGGCTAATGGTATAAAAATCCGGTTGATTAAACATAAGGTATGTTCCTGAAAGTAAGAAAGACTGTAATAAAACACTAAGTAATCGGGCTTGATTCTAGCCTGACTGACAAAAATTAAACATGCGACAAGTTGCCGCGCGACAAAGTGTCGCAAGAAAATAAAAGAGGGTTAATCTGTGTACAAAAAAAATGCGACCAATTTACATTAGTCGCATAAAAAACCCTCAAACCCTTCAGGAGGTAATAAATATCAAGAGTTGTAACAATTCTAGCGGGCTATGCTTGTTTATGAAATATGGCATATTGTCGCGCGTCAAGTTGTCGCAGTCATTAGGTCGTGTTGATTTCGTGTCGACTAATATTCGGTGCGAGGCAGATTTCTATGGGCTTTGTGTTTAATAACTAGACGGTTTGTATGTTAATTGAACAGATTGATTTTTAAATAGACAGTTTATGAAATATTGACAATGTAGATAAATATTTTCAAGCATTTGTTTTATATGGTTTTTTAATTTTAAGTGGTTTTGGCATAGCGATTGCTTTAGGTTTTGTAGGTCATGCGTTCAGCCCGGGAAACCAGCATTAAGACGTGATACATTTCCTTGAATTGCATAGCAACGATGGCCTTTTCTTAAATGATTAATAAACAGGAGTAGTCAATGGCTATAAGTTCAGCAACAAAAGCAGCGACGGATGCGCTTGCAGTTAATCGTGCGCCGGTTAGTGTGGGTGCACAAGAAGTTCATAAATGGATGCAAAGCTTCACTTGGGATTTTGATAAAAATCGAACTAAATATTCGACCAAATACAAAATGGCCAATGATACCAAAGAACAATTCAAGCTAATCGCTAAAGAATATGCTCGCATGGAATCAGTGAAAGACGAACGTCAATTTGGTAGCTTGCAAGACGTGTTGACGCGTGTCGATGCTGCTAACCGCGTTCATCCAAAATGGAATGAGTCCATGAAAGTTATTTCCAACTTTCTGGAAGTCGGCGAGTATAACGCGATTGCAGCAACCGGTATGTTGTGGGATTCTGCTTCTGCACCTGAGCAAAAAAATGGTTATTTGGGTCAGGTGATGGATGAAATTCGTCATACCAACCAATGCGGTTATATTAACTATTACTTTGCCAAGCAAGGTCAAGACGCAGCCGGTCATAACGATGCCCGTCGTACCCGTGCAATTGGTCCATTATGGAAAGGCATGAAGCGTGTATTCTCGGATGGTTTTATTTCCGGTGACGCAGTTGAGTGTTCAATTAACTTACAGTTGGTCGGTGAAGCTTGCTTTACTAACCCATTAATCGTTGCAGTAACAGAATGGGCTTCTGCTAACGGCGATGAAATGACCCCAACTGTATTCTTGTCTATCGAAACTGACGAACTACGTCACATGGCAAACGGTTATCAAACCATTGTTTCTATTGCTAATGACGAAGCAGCTTCAAAATACTTGAACACTGACTTAAACAATGCCTTCTGGACTCAACAAAAATACTTCACACCTGTATTAGGTATGATGTTTGAGTATGGTTCACATTTTAAAGTTGAGCCTTGGGTAAAAACTTGGAACCGTTGGGTATACGAAGATTGGGGCGGTATTTGGATTGGCCGTTTAGGCAAATACGGTGTTGAATCACCTGCAAGCTTACGCGATGCTAAGAAAGATGCTTACTGGGCTCATCATGATTTATTCCTGATTGCTTATGCAATGTGGCCAACAGGTTTCTTCCGTTTGACTCTGCCGACTGCTGAAGAAGCAGAATGGTATGAAGCAAATTACCCTGGCTGGTATGACATGTACGGCAAAGTCTATGAAGAATGGCGTGCCCGTGGTTGTGAAGATCCAAACAGCGGTTTCTTACCTCTGCAATGGTTTGCCGAAAACAATCATCCTATCTATATAGATCGCGTTTCTCAAGTACCTTTCTGCCCTAGCTATTGCAAAGGCGCAAGTACTTTACGTGTTCTTGAATTCAATGGCAAAAAACACTCTTTCAGTGATCCATGGGGTGAACGCATGTGGTTGTCTGAGCCAGAGCGTTATGAATGCCAAAACATCTTCGAGCAATACGAAGGTCGTGAGTTGTCAGAAGTTATTGCTGAAGGGCATGGCGTGCGTAGTGATGGTTTTACCTTGATTGCACAGCCACATACCAGCAAAGACGGTAAGTTGTGGACTTTGGATGATATCAAAAAGATCGGTTGTGTATTTGCTGATCCTTTGAAAGCGCTATAGCCATTAATTATTAATTTGGCATTGTTAGCTTGGTTTTTTAGAATTTTGGACTTGTGACTAAAAAACTGCAAATTTTTACCGAACTAGCAATGTCACCTCAATGTATAGGAGTAACTTATGTCAATAGTAGTAACTGGTGGTAGACGCGGTCTAACCGATCCGGACATTGCCGCAGTAATTTTAGCAGCAATTCCTGACAAACCTTTAGAAACACAACGCAAAATGAATTATTTTATGACGCCGCGCGGTAAGCGGATCAATGAATATGAAACCTTGTGCTGTTACACACAACCTACGCCAGACTGGATACCAGGTGGTTTGGACTGGGGTGATTGGACTCAAAAATTCCATGGTGGTCGTCCATCTTGGAGTAATGAATCTACAGAAATGCAAAGCTCTGACTGGTTAAAACATCGTGATCCAGCATTCCGCTGGCATGCACTATATGTTAAAGATAAAGCTGAAGAATGGCGTTACACTGACCGTTTCTTGAAAGCTTATTCTGCTGATGGCCATGTACGCTCTATCGATCCAGTATGGCGCGATGAAGTATTAGGCGATTATTTAGGTGCTTTTGGCTTCAGTGAATATGGCTTATTCAACTCACATTCATCCGTTGTGCGTGATTGCTTAGGCGATACTATTCGTATGAGCTCCGCGATGATCGGCTTGGATAAAGTTGATAATGCGCAAATGATTCAAGCTGAAAGAACTTTCTTGTCTAAATTAGTGCCTAGCTTTAATGAATCAACTGACATTCCTAAAAAAGAGTGGACTCAAGGCGCTATCTTTAAAGGCGCTAGAGAAACTGTAGAACAAATTTGGCAAGATAACTATGACTGGAACGAAATTTTGTTCTCAGGTCACATGGTATATGACCCATTATTTGGTCAATTCGTACGTAGAGAGTTCTTTTTAAGATTAGCTTCTTATTATGGTGACAACTTAACACCATTCTTTGTTAATCAAATGCAATTGTATCATTCACAAACTAAAGGCATTACGACTGACATGTTCCATACCTGTTTGGCTGTTGATCCTGAGTTTAGTGAATACAATATTCGCTTAATGAATATCTGGAATGACAAATGGTTACCTAGAACTGTTAATGCACTGAAAGATTTCATGGGTATATTTGCAAAAATTCCTGAAATTAAAGGCGTTAATGACAAACCGGCGATTGAAGCGGCTTTAGGTCGTGTATTTGAAGATTGGGAACGTGATTATGCAGCACCTATCGGTTACAAAGTCGATACTGCAGCACTCATTAAAACCATTTTAACTGGCCTTAAATAAGGAATTATTATGTCTACAAGTGCAAATGCATACAACGCCGGCATCATGGCAAAGTCTGGAAAAGATTTTGCTGATGAATACTTCGCAGAAGATAACCAAGTCGTTCATGAAAGTGACACCGTGGTTTTAGTTCTAAAAAAATCAGATGAACTTAACACCGTTGTTGAAGAAATTCTGTTAGGTTCTGACAAAGCCAATAACCCAACTTTAGTCGTAGAAGATCGCGCTGGTTTTTGGTGGTTGAAAGCAAATGGCAAAATTGAAATTGATTGCCGTGAAGTCTCTGAGTTATTAGGTAAAAAATACAGTGTTTATGATCTTTTAGTGGACGTTTCTTCTACTATTGGTCGTGCTTATACACTGGATGAAACCTTTACTATCACATCAGAACTGATGGGTCTTGATGTCAAACTGAAAGACTTGGAAACAGCATAGGAGATAACAATGGCTAATATTCATGAAAACCCGAATCGTGATGCTTGGGTCAAAAAAATTGCAGCTGCTAATACATTGGCGGCAGGGGTTGCATTATTGACTGATTTTCGTGCTAAGCACTTAAGTCCGTTTAAAACTGATTTTTCTTTGGAACTTGATGGTCAATGGATAGAATTGAAAATCGAGCAAAAAGTGGCGTTGTTAAAATTCAAAGAATTTAGCGACACTCAGATTTTGAACAATAACACTTGCGGTACTAATGCACAAATAGTCGCTGACGTAGTGCTTGCAAAAATGGATGCTTGTACTGATATGTACGAAGCTGAAAAAATTCATATCAACTTTAGATTGGCTAATAAGCCTCCTGTGATGCCAGTCAATGTCTTCTTGGACACTGATCGAATCTTGGGGACTAAACTGATGGAACTAAGAAACACGGATTATTACGCATTACCATTAGAGGAATTGCGTAAAGTGCGTGGTGTTAAAGTTATTACGCTACAGTAAGTAGTTATATAGTTTGTTCGGGTGTTTATTCTCTTCATGAATGGGGTTAGGAATAAATACTTAAGCAAAACGCAAAAGCATGGACCTAAACCGTGCTTTTGCACTCTTCATTAAAAAACGAATTCTTTAAATTATGGCACTAGGAATTAATACGGAACTGCATGAACAAAGTGAATATGAACAAAATACGGTAGAAATGACACAACTGTATGACGGTCAGTCTTATACAGCCTTTACGGAAGACTTGGAATTTATGTGGCGCTGGACTATTTATAAAGATCATAAGTTGGTACAAGAAGGCTGTTCATTAACATTGGATGCCTCCCGGCGTGCAGTTAATCAGGTGTTGGCATTCTTTAATGTCCGTATTCAAAATAATAAATAGAAACAGAAACAGGAGTTCTTAAGTAATGGCAAGTACGCACCAAATTACCATTATTACACAAGACAAAGAAGAGGTTACTTTTCAGTGTCGATCGGATGAAGATGTTATCAGCGCCGCAGTGCGCCAGGACATTTACTTAATGTCGTCGTGCCGTGAAGGCGGTTGTGCGACTTGCAAGGGATTTTGCGCTGAAGGTGATTACGTTATGGGTAAGTTTAGTTCCCAGGCTTTGCCTTATGAAGAGGAAGAGGCGGGTGAAGTTTTACTATGCCGCTGTTTTCCAACAACGGATATTGAAGTCGAAGTTCCCTATACTTTTGACCGAATTTCATTCTCACCCGAAGGGCTGATGTTTGAAGCGGAAGTGCTTGAGGTGTCCCAGATATCTATTAACGTCATGAAATTTCAACTGCGACGTACGGGCGATGATAAAACGATTAAATTTGATTCAGGACAGTTTTTTGATTTGGAGGTACCAGGAACCACGACTACGCGATCCTATTCGCCAGCCAATACAGCCAATAAAAAGGGTGATTTGGAGTTTTTGATTCGAATAGTTGATGGCGGCAAGTTTTCAACGTATTTGAAAAATGATGCCAAAGTAGGTGGAAAGATAAATGTCAAAGGGCCATCAGGTATTTTTGGATTAAAAGAAAACGGCTTTACTCCTCGTTATTTCGTTGCCGGTGGTACAGGACTTGCGCCTATATTATCAATGGTACGACGCATGAAAGAATGGGACGAACCGCAAAAGTGCGTTATTTATTTTGGTGTTAATACCGAAGCAGAAATATTCCATCTGGATGAGTTGAATCAGTTGGCGGCTGAAATGCCCACGCTGGAGTTAAGAAACTGTGTCTGGAAATGCTCGGATGATTGGCATTGTGAAAAAGGCAGTGTAGTAGATATTCTGCGCAGAGATTTACAAGAAACCGGTGCAAAGCCTGATTTATACCTCTGCGGACCACCCGGTATGGTTGATGCCACCTTTGCTGTATGTGCGGAAATGGGCATACCCAAGGAAAGAATTTACTTGGAAAAGTTTCTGCCTAGCGGCTCATAAAGCCTTTTAAGAGAGAAGCTATATCTTACCAATTTTGAACAATATAGCCTCTTTTCAAAAACTTATAAAAAGCTATAAACCCTAATATTAATAGGAGCCAATAATGGCAGTTAATTGTCTAGTATACGTAAGCTTGGCCAATCAAGAGATGTCCGATAAGCATCTACAGGATCTGCTCAAGAAAGCCAGGGATAAAAATGAAAGTCTGAATATCACGGGCATGTTGCTTTATCGTGATGGTTTTTTTATGCAAGCGCTTGAAGGAGAGCTAAATGATATCGAAAGTTTATTTGATGTCATTGCAAATGACACGCGGCATCGTGACGTATTGTTAATTTATAAAAAGCCGATTAAGCAACGAGGTTTTCCTGATTGGAAAATGGGTTTTAATAAAATTGATGACAAAAGCGTAGCAACAATTGATGGCTATACGGATTTTTTAAATAATCCAACACCGGATTTTTTTTTACACCGTGCCAGTGAAGCAGAGGCGCTTTTGGATCAATTTAAACACCAGTTGTTCTTTTAAATATCGACAAGATTTTAAATTGCAACGTTATTTGAGGTGTTTATGAGGGCTGAAGATGTTGATTTTCTTTCAGGAATGGTTGTTCAGCTGGATATAACGATTAGAAAGTTAGTGATAGAAGAGCAGGAGTTAATTGTTAAATTGGGCGCTGCCAGAGTTGAAGAATTAAAAGAATTCTGGAGCCAGGAGTTATCCAGTGAAGAAGATATAGAATTTAAAAGAACTTTGGATTATTGGGAAAAAATCTTGATACGTACTTGGGCGAGCTTAAGTCGCTCCCATAAGTCTCGCGCACAGGTAGGGCAGGCATTTATGAAATTGAATTCAAAACTTTAACCGATTGAGACACCCCAGCTATGAGTAAGCAAGTTATTTACAACCCTGAAGCACGCTTAAAAATGATGGAGGGCATCGATAGAGTTGCCCGTGCTGTAACTGTAACGATGGGCAGTAATGGTCCTGCTGTCATGATTCAGCATCGCACCGACGGTATTATGCCTATTTTTACCAGAGACGGAGTCACGGTGGCCAGAGCAATTAATTTTGAGGACAGAATTACTGATTTGGGCGGTCGCATGTTACGTGATGTTGCCGGTGCCGTTTCACGGCAAGTTGGTGACGGTACAACGACCTCAATTGTACTGGCACAAAAGCTCGCGCAGGATTGTTTAAAAAGTGTAGCGGCGGGTTTTCATCCTTTGCAGTTAAAAAAAGGCTTGGATATTGCGCTGGCTTTAGTGGAAAAAACGCTCATAGAAAAGGCTTTTACCGATGTTACAGCGGATTGGATAGAAAAAATTTCCGCAGTGGCGACTAAAGATGAACCGGGGGTTGGCAAGTTGTTAGCTGAAGCCTTGGATAAATTAGGTTCAGAAGGTACTTTAAACTTTCAACTGGGTAACGGGTTGCAGGATGAATTGGAAATTGTGGATGGAGCCCAGTATCCCCAAGGGTTTATTTCACCTTATTTTATGACCGATAAAACCCGTGAAGAGGCGGTGCTGGAGAATCCTTATATCCTGCTTTACGATCGTGACATTGACGATATGATGGATTTGGTGCCGCTATTGGAAGAAGTTAAAGCGGAAGGGCGTTCATTGTTAATTATTGCTGAAAATGTCATTGATAAGGCTTTAACCGGTTTATTACTTAATCAAGTGCGTGGCATTTTTAAGGTAGTGGCGGTCAAGCCTCCTGGTTTTGGAGATAAACGCCTTAATCGTTTTAAAGATCTAGCCATATTAACTGGTGGTCAGGCCATTCTTGATGACTACAGCTCGCCTAAACTTGAACAGGTAACTCTGGCTCAGTTAGGACAGGCGCAGCGAGTGGTGGTTACCGCTAGTTCAACAATCATTATCGGAGCTATCGGTGATCAAGTTGCCATAAAAGAACGGATTGAAACATTAAATAAAGAAGCGGCGTTTTTTCTAGCCAAAAAACCGGGAGATGGTTCACCTTCCGGCAATAAACATGACTTTGAAGAGCTGGAAGATAGAGTTGCATTTCTTGAAGGTCGGACGGGTGTATTTAGTGTCGGTGGCATGGCGGATTTTGAAATTAAAGAACGTTTGGTGCGTATAGAAAATGCTTATATGTCTGCTAAAGCGGCGCTTGAGGAAGGTGTTTTGCCTGGCGGCGGAGTGGCTTTGTTTCGCTGTATAAAAGCGCTTGATTGTGTAATTACCGAAAATGCAGAACAGCAGCAAGGCTTGAGAATTTTACAGCAGGCTTTGGCAGTGCCTCTTCAAAAAATAACCCAAAATGCGGGCTTTAACAGTGAAGAAGTGATTGCCCGATTAAATGCACAAGATGACGACAGCTTTACACTGGATACTCAGCGCCATGTTTACGGTAATTTTCTGGAGATTGGTATTATTGATCCTGTTAAAGTCATGCGTTTGGCGTTACGCAATGCTGTCAGTGTGGTTGGTACAATGATGACTACGGAGGTTGTTGTTATGGAAGTGCCTGATCTGTCCATTATGGACGGCTATTCACCGGAATGGGCCGCAGCAACTCGTGAGGATCCGAGAGCATAAAAGTAGGCAGTATTTCTATATACTGGGTTGCCAATGGAGGCATCCTGATAGGGCTTATTGTAATGATTTTTGATGATGTGTTTTTATTTTAAGAATGTACTGAGTGATAGCGAGCCGAAATCGTACGTGGATTTCTATTGCCTGAGTATCACATCAGGCAGAAGTTTGGTTCGTTATTATGCTAAATATTTGATAGATCCTATTCTTTAAATAGCTGTTTTGAATGATTGCAGGATTTTTGCTTTACTTGTTTAGCCGTCCCTACCTGCATCTTTAATAGGTGCGCCCGTTATTCCATAATAACGTTAAGGCAATGCGTCATTATGACGCATTGCCTTTTTTTTTAATTTTGTTATTGTAGTAAATACAAGCTCATTACACCTTAAATTTCCTAGTGATTATTTTCGATTACATTATCTTTAAGAAATACCTCATGAGAGAAGAATGACTCTTGATAATAAAATCCCCAATAAAGTAAGAATAATTCAAGAGGCAATATTAGTTCGACATACCCTAGAGTTTGAAGTGGATCGGCCTGCCCAAGCTTGGCAATGGATGAATCAAACTCGTTCAATTCCAGATCAAGGCGAGTGGGTAAGAGCAGAGGTGACTGATTCTTGGCAACGTTGCTTGGATGATTATCTATTGCCTTTGGGTAATTATGCTAATTGGGAAAATCTTCCCAATAGTAATATTGACGTTAATAACGATAATCAGCTGAGAAATATAGAAGGATTAATAAAACAGTTAAGCCATAATTTCACAGTGTTTCTTAAAGAAGCAGGCGTTATGATGGTATTGACTACGGCTGATGGAAGGCTTTTGTACGCTTCTGGTGAAAATCATCAACTGAGTTCATTTATGACATGCATGTATGAACCTGGTACACACTGGCATGAGTCGGTTTTAGGTAATAACGGTATTGGTACGGCAATCCTGCTTAAAAAGCCGATTGCCTTTCAGGGGATGGAGCATTTTTTAAGTGTATTGCACCCTTACACTACGGTTGGTTATCCGTTGCTGGATGATGTCGGCGATTTGGTCGCGGTAATAGGTTTGGTCAGCAATCATCATGAATGCATGAATTCGCTGTTTGCGTTTCTCCATTTGATTTGCGTATTGGTTAATACCGATCTGCCTTTAGCTCAAAATAAAAACGCTCAAGAGCGAGTATTAGAAAAATTTCATTTTCAACCGGCTTTAAGTCAAGCAGATTGGCAAAACGAATCCAGTATTTCTGAATCCCTCGAATTACTTATTCAAAAAGCTGTAAAACTACAAACGCATAAAATACCTATCTTGATAACAGGCGAGTCTGGCGTCGGTAAAGATCATTTTGTTAATTTAATCAAACAGGCTGGCCCTAGAAAGGGCCAGCCATTTATTGCTATTAATTGCGCATCAATACCTCGTGATTTAATAGAAAGTGAATTGTTTGGCTATGAGGCAGGTAGCTTTACCGGCGCAAGAAGTAATGGCAAGCCGGGTAAATTCAAGTTGGCTGATAAAGGCATTTTATTTCTGGATGAAATTGGGGATATGAGCTTTGACTTGCAGTCTACTCTGTTGAGAGTGTTGGAAACCTCTGAGTTTACTCCGGTTGGTGGGACTTCACCTGTTCGTGTCGATGTACAAGTTGTAGCGGCAACTAATGTTCAATTAATTGAGGCCGTTGAGGCGGGACGTTTTCGACGTGATCTTTATTATCGACTCAATGGCGCACAAATCCATCTTCTGCCATTACGTGAGCAGCCTGATAAAAAAACTATCATTCATCATATTTTGCAACGTGAATTGAAAGCGATTTCTGTCACAGAAACTTATGAGATTTGTCCGGACGTTATTAGCTTGATTGAAAGGCATCCCTGGCCGGGCAATATTCGACAATTGATTAATGTGATTAGATCCACCCTTTATAGCGCGAGTAGTGCCTTTATAAGTATCCAGGATTTGCCGCTGGATTTTATGGCTGAACTCAGGTTGATTGAAGACGATTGGTTGTCGGCTGACAATATTCAATCAATAATGACAATACCGTTAGCGCCTGACGAGTCGATTAAGAGCTTATCAAATTGGGAGTTACATGGCATAAAAACAGCATTAAAGGAATCTGAAGGTAATATTACTGTGGCGGCTAAAAGATTAGGTATAACTCGGTCGACGCTTTATAAAAAACTTGATTATTTCAGGTTGGATAAAATGGGTGAAGGAATATTGGCATAAAGAAATCCAAGGAACGTATTTTATTTTGCTGTGTAAGAATAGCTTTTTAATGTTTTTTTTTTGAGCTTTTGAATTTATATTTTTAGGAGATATAAATACGAATAATCAAGGTTGGGTTAGTGAAATAACCACAGAAAATTCTTTATAACTTTTGTGGTGCGTGTATCGGTAAACTCTTATTTGTAACTAGCAGTATAAAAAATACTCAACCCACCTGGGTAGCAATATATAGCTTGATGTTTTCCTTATATATTTGTTATCAGTCTTGTGATTGTGCTAATGCCACTTTGAACGTATATTAGGCCGTTATTTAAATTGCCGGAATTATTTGATGGATACTATTAGCATTCGTGGTGCCAGAACGCATAACCTGAAAAATATTGATATTGATCTACCCAGAGATAAACTGATTGTTATCACCGGGCTTTCTGGTTCCGGTAAGTCATCACTGGCTTTTGATACTATTTATGCCGAAGGTCAGCGGCGCTACGTAGAATCCCTTTCTGCTTATGCGCGTCAGTTTTTAGCCATCATGGAAAAGCCGGATGTTGATCATATAGAAGGACTGTCGCCTGCTATTTCCATTGAGCAAAAATCGACTTCACATAATCCTCGATCAACCGTTGGTACCATTACCGAAATTTATGATTATTTAAGGCTGTTATATGCACGGGCAGGTACGCCTCGTTGCCCTGAACATCATGTTTCATTGGAAGCGCAAACGATCAGTCAGATGGTTGATCATATGCTTTCGCAACCACAAGATCAACGCTGGATGTTATTGGCGCCGGTTGTTAATGAGCGTAAGGGGGAGCATAGTCAGTTGCTGGATGATCTGCGTGCCCAAGGCTTTATCCGTGCCCGTATTGATGGGGTGGTTTATGATTTGGATGATGCGCCGGCTTTGGATTTAAAAAAGAAACACACCGTTGAAGTGGTGGTTGATCGTTTTAAAATCCGTAATGATCTTGCTTTACGGTTGGCAGAGTCTTTTGAAACCGCGCTTCGGATTGCTGATGGAATTGCCATTGCTGCCTGTCTTGAAGATGCAACGGAGTTGGTTTTTTCTGAGCGGTATGCCTGCAAGCAATGTGGTTATAGTTTAACCGAGCTGGAACCGCGCATTTTTTCTTTTAATAATCCTAAAGGTGCTTGTAGTAGTTGTGATGGTTTAGGTGTCAGGCAGCATTTTGATGCTGATCTTATTGTGCATAATCCGGACATTAGTCTTGCCGGGGGGGCTATTCGAGGCTGGGATAGACGCAATGCTTATTATTATCAAATGATTTGTTCGTTGGCCGAGCATTACGGCTTTGATCTGGAGGTGCCTTTTTCTGAACTCTCTAAAGCCGCTCAAGATATTGTGCTTTATGGCAGTGGAAATACGGCCATTGAGTTTAAGTTTATGACCGGAACGGGGTCTGTAAAGAAAAAGAAACACCGTTTTGAAGGGATTATTGCCAATATGGAACGGCGCTATCATGAGACCGATTCACAGATGGTGCGTGATGAGCTGGCGAAATATAGATCGCATCGACCCTGTAATGTATGCGATGGCGCGCGGCTTAATGTGGCGGCCCGAAATGTTTTTATTGACGAGTTTCCCATTCATCAATTGACTCATTTGCCTATTCGCAAGTCGTTGGTCTTTTTTGAGACCTTATGTTTGCCGGGGCAGCGTGGTGAAATTTCAGTAAAAATAATTAAAGAAATCAAGGAGCGACTGGAGTTTTTGGTTAATGTCGGACTGGATTATTTAACGCTGGATCGAAGTGCAGATACACTCTCGGGCGGTGAAGCGCAGCGTATTCGGCTTGCGAGCCAGATTGGTGCCGGTTTGGTGGGTGTCATGTATGTGTTGGATGAGCCCTCTATTGGCTTGCATCAACGTGATAATGATCGCTTACTTAAAACGTTATTTCATCTGCGTGACTTGGGCAATACGGTTATTGTGGTAGAGCATGATGAAGACGCCATACGGGCAGCTCAACATATTGTTGATATTGGTCCCGGTGCCGGTGTTCATGGTGGTCGTATTATTGCCCAAGGTACCTTGGACGATATCCTTAACAGTGAAGAGTCATTAACCGGGCAATATTTATCGGGTAAAGTGAGTATTGAAATTCCGGCATCTTTAACACCGGTTGATAAAGATAAGTTAATAACGGTTCGTAATGCTTATGGAAACAATTTAAAGAATGTGGATATTTCTTTTCCTGTTGGTTTGTTGACTTGTGTGACCGGTGTGTCGGGTTCCGGTAAGTCGACGTTGGTTAACGATACCTTATATGCTTATGCGGCTCGTTTAATTAATCGTGCCGGTATTATTCCTGCACCTTGTGATGGGGTTGAAGGACTGGAGCATTTTGATAAAGTCGTTGATATTGATCAAAGCCCGATAGGTCGAACACCTCGTTCTAATCCGGCTACTTACACGGGTTTATTTACGCCGATACGTGAACTTTTTTCAGCGACTCATGAGGCTCGTTCGCGGGGGTATAGTGTCGGACGTTTTAGTTTTAATGTGAAAGGGGGGCGCTGCGAGGCTTGTAAAGGGGATGGTGTTATAAAGGTTGAAATGCACTTTCTGCCGGATATTTTTGTTCATTGCGACGCTTGTAACGGCAAACGTTATAACCGCGAAACCTTAGAAATACGCTATAAAGGTAAAACCATTAATCAGGTGCTGGATATGACGGTAGAAGACGCGGCTGAATTTTTTAGTGCGGTACCAACCTTGGCCAGAAAGTTACATACGCTCACTGAGGTCGGTTTAAGTTATATCACCTTGGGGCAAAACGCGACGACTCTATCGGGTGGTGAAGCGCAGCGGGTGAAATTGGCTAAAGAGCTTTCTAAACGAGATACGGGTAAGACCTTGTATATTTTGGATGAGCCGACGACCGGTTTACATTTTCATGACATAAAACAATTATTGGGTGTTTTACATACTCTGCGAGATCACGGTAATACGGTGATTGTTATCGAGCATAATCTGGATGTGATTAAAACAGCAGATTGGCTGATTGATATGGGGCCGGAAGGCGGTGATGGCGGCGGTACTTTGGTTGCCGAAGGTTCTCCTAAAGCCGTTTCTGAAAATGCAGCTTCGTATACGGGGCACTATTTAAAGCGGTTTTTTGAATAAGTCTGTATAGATATACGCTAGGCACTGGTGTCTAGCGGTTCCAGTCCTAAAATAAACGACCACTCGATTGCGCTTACAGGCATGATTGAGAGTCGATTGCCGGGTCTTACAACCGCCATATCAACTAATTCGGGTCTTGCTTTTAATTCTTTAAGGCTAATGGTTCTGGATAGGGTTTTAACAAATTTAACATCGACCATCATCCAGCGCGGGTTTGCCGGGTCGCTTTTAGGGTCGAAATGACTATCATCCGGATCAAAGGCTGTGAAATCAGGATAACCTTCTTTTACGACTTCCATAATCCCGACAATGCCTGGTTCATCGCAGTTTGAATGATAAAAGAACACTTGGTCACCGAGTTTCATGGCGTCCCGCATCATGTTTCTGGCCTGATAATTACGCACACCATCCCAGTGTTCGGTCTGGTTGGGTTTGTTATACAGGTCGTTTATACCAAACACATCGGGTTCGGATTTCATTAGCCAGTAGTTCATGCTGATTTCACGGGTATTTTTAATAATGGGCTAAGTTTGCCATTAAAACAGGATTTATGCATCAGAAGTTTGCTGGGAGGCTGAGAATTGGAGCCGCAGAGAGGGGAAGCCTACTGGGGTAAAGTGGCAGGCAAAAAAAATGCGGCTAATTAGGCCGCATTAAAAGAAGGATATAAAACTCTGAATTCCTAGGAGGAAGTTTGCATCTCAAGAGTTGTTGCTATGTTAACTATAAATTTCAGCAAAAGTAATGTGGTATATTGTCGCGCGACAGTTTGTCGCAGGGCTTAAGATAACTCTTCTTGTATGAGTAAATTGCTGAGTTTTGCAAAATCAGCAAGCGATAATGCCTCTGCTCTTAAGGTGGGGTCTATGTTTAAGGCAATAATGGCGTCTTCTTCGATGAGTTTTTTTAATGAATTGCGTAGGGTTTTTCGGCGTTGAGAAAATGCTTGTACAACGACTCTGTTAAGCATTGTTATGTCATTCACTTCAACAGGTGGTTGTTGATGAGGGACCAGCCTGACAATGGCAGACATTACTTTGGGTGCAGGGTCAAAGCTTTCGGGTGGCACGTCAAACAATAGTTCTGTAGCGCAGTAATATTGCATCATAACGCTCAGTCGGCCATATTTCTTGCTACCGGGTGCAGCGCAAATCCGGTCAACGACTTCTTTTTGCAACATAAAATGCATGTCATCAATACATTGCGCATTATCCAGCAAGTGGAACATGAGTGGCGTTGAGATGTTGTAGGGTAGGTTGCCAATGATGCGCAGTTTTTCGTTATTTTTAACCAACGCTGAAAAATCAAATCGTAAGGCATCAGCGCTGAAGATTTCTAAATTAGCGTGCTGTTTGAATTTATCTTTCAGTAGTGACACGAGATCTCTATCGAGTTCTACCACGTCAAGACGTAACCCTAGATTTAATAGGGGGTCGGTTAGTGCGCCCATGCCAGGGCCTATTTCAACCCAATGCTCCCCAGGCTTTGCCTGTAGGCTTGAAAGAATGTTGTAAATAATGTTGTGGTCATGTAAAAAATTCTGACCAAAGCGCTTACGTGGAGTATGTGTCATAGTTTCAAGAGTTGTTAGTCGCCATAGTTAAGGCTGTTTGCAAGGCAACCTGAAGGCTGCCAATGTTTGCTTTGCCTGTGCCGGCAAGATCCAAAGCGGTACCATGGTCAACAGAGGTACGTATAATTGGAAGCCCCAGCGTGATATTAACGGCTTTTCCAAAACCCGAGTATTTGAGTACAGGAAGCCCCTGATCATGATACATGGCCAAGACGGCATCTGCTGAATCGAGATATTTTGGGGTAAATAAGCTATCTGCAGGGAGTGGCCCCAAAAGATTTAAGCCTTGTTGACGCAAGCCTTCGAGGACGGGTTCAATAATATCAATTTCTTCACGACCTAAGTGACCGTTTTCTCCGGCATGTGGGTTAAGCCCACAAACCAAAATTTTAGGGTAAGTAATATTAAATCGTGTGCGTAAATCATGATCCAATATACGAATAACTGATCTCAGGCGGGTGTGAGTAATCGCAGCACTTACTTCAATAAGTGGTAGGTGAGTAGTCACCAAGGCAACACGTAAAGTGGGTGTTGCCAGCATCATGACGGGATGTCCGCCTGTAATTTCGGCAATATATTCGGTGTGACCGGTAAAGGCGAAGCCGGCATCATTGATAATACCTTTGTCTACCGGACCGGTGACCATCGCATCAAAAATACCCGTCATGCAGCCTTTTGTTGCCTTGGCCAGTGTTTTTAATACATAGCGACTGTTTAACGGGTTGGTTTGTCCGCATTTAACCGCTACAGCGAGATCAATCGGCAGAACGGTTAACTTTCCTGCTGTTTGATTTGATGGCGGAAGGGTTGCATCAAATTCTGTAATTTGTAGTGGAAGGCCAAGTTGACGGGCTCGCTGTGATAATAATTCAGGACTGGCTATTGCAATGATTTGGCAGGATAAATCCTGCTGTGCAAGTTGAATGCAAAGGTCGGGGCCTATGCCCGCTGGTTCACCGGGTGTTAAAGCAATACGCTGTATGCTGTTGGGAGCCATGTGTCATGTAGTCTATAAAAAAATTAAATTTTACAGCAAAATGACACAATGATTTTAAAAACGTTTGTCAGGATAAATTTTAAGGATAAAAAATGCGATTGATTGTTAGATCATAGATGCGCGGTGGTGTGAGATGCAGATAATAATTTTGTATCCAATTTATAAGGGGATTAAAAAACTATTAATACTTGATAACAGACCGCTAAGTTAAATAAGGTTACAATAATGGCATTTTTTGAATGGAGGTCTTCCTTTTGGCTGAAAAAATTATTCGTATCGCGACCCGTCAAAGTCCTTTGGCTTTATGGCAGGCAGAGCACGTCGCAGAATTATTGGTACGCGCATTTCCGGGGCTTAGGACAGAATTGGTTAAAATGGTGACGCGAGGTGATAAAATTCTCGATGCGCCTTTAGCCAAAGTTGGCGGTAAAGGATTGTTTGTTAAGGAGTTGGAGCAAGGTATGTTGGAAGGTTTGGCTGATATTGCTGTGCATTCCATGAAAGATGTGCCGATAGATTTTCCTGAAGGTTTGCATTTGGCAGCTATTTTAGCGCGTGAAGATCCAACCGATGCTTTTGTATCAAATCGTTATGCTTCATTAAACGATTTACCAGCCAAAGCGAAGATCGGAACCTCAAGTTTACGAAGAGAATGTCAGCTTAAACAAAAATTTCCGGATGCGGAAGTTCTTCCATTAAGAGGCAATGTGAATACTCGCTTGGCCAAACTGGATGCGGGGGATTATGATGCAATTATTTTGGCCTCGGCGGGTTTAAAAAGATTGGGTATGGCTGATCGTATTACAGAGTCATTGGATGCAAGCGTCAGTTTGCCGGCAGTGGGGCAGGGAGCCATAGGCATAGAGTGTCGCGTTGACGATGTTGAAATCAATGAAATGTTAAAGGTTTTGCATGATACCAATACGGGTTTGTGTGTGTCTGCTGAGCGAGCAATGAACACTCGGTTGAATGGTGGTTGTCAAGTGCCTATTGCAGGATTTGCTATTCTTCAAGGGGAGCAAATATTTATGCGTGGCTTGGTTGGTAATCCAGATGGTAGTGTACTTTATCGGACCGAGCATTCAGGTGGTTTGGACCAAGTGGAGGCAATTGGTCAAAAAATTGCGGAAGACTTATTGGTTCAGGGTGCGGATAAAATTCTGCAAGCGTTATTTCATTGAGTAACGGGTTGGGAAAGGCGCATGTTTTAGTCACGCGCCCTTCGCATCAGTCAGAAAATTTAAGCTGTTTAATTGAAGCATTGAATGGAGTCGCGGTTAGATTTCCAACCTTGGCTATTGCGCCGGTTGATGATTCCAGACAGATTCAAAATACACTGGCACAATTGGAAAAATACCATTGGCTTGTTTTTATCAGTGCCAATGCAGTTACTATGCACGGATACTATTCAGATAGTGATAAAATAAAAAAATTTAAATCAACGCGAATAGCTGCAATAGGAAAAGCGACAAAGGATGCCTTGATAGTCGCTGGCTTGCCTGTTGATTTAGTACCTGAAAGTGCTTATAACAGTGAGGCATTACTGGCCATGCCAGAGATGCAGGATATTAAAGAACAACGGTTTTTGATCGTTCGTGGCCAAGGTGGGCTTGAAGTGTTGGCAAATACCTTGCGAAGTAGAGGCGCTAACGTGGATTATTTGGATGTTTATAAAAGGATCATTCCACCTTTTGATTGCACTCAATTAAGTTTATTGATTAAGCAAAGTAAGCTGGATGTCGTTACTATAACCAGTGGTGAAGCCTTACAGAACTTATTAATCATGCTGGAAAAAAAATATCATCAGCTATTATTAGAAATACCGCTGGTGGTGGTTAGTGAAAGAATCAGGCAATTAGCTGCCGAGATTGGCTTTAAAAAAATTGCAGTGACTAATAGTCCTTCAGATAATGCAATTCTTGAGACAGTAATAATGTGTGTAACAGGGGGAATAGAGTGGCAGAGTTGAGTGAGCAACAAGAACAAGAGCTAGGCGAGACTAAGCAAGCGCGCCGGTCGCGTAGCGGATTTTGGTTTGGCATTATTATTCTGACCATTATTTTAGGGCTTGCCGGTGTCGGTTTTTATCTTTTTACCCAGTTGCGTGATAAACAGGCTGATTTAGGTGGGGAGGTTAAAGGGCAGATGTCAAAGCAGATTGCTGACTACCAATCACAACTTGTTGCCATTCAGTCTCAACTAGCGACCCTTGAAGCTAATATTGCCGGAAAAGATACACACTTTACTAAAACACTTGCTGATTTCTCTCAGTTACATAATGAAAAGCTGGATAGTACTCGAAAAGAATTAAATGACTCAATTGTCGGAGTTCAGCGCCAATTAGGCAAAACGCGAGGTGATTGGTTAATCGCTGATGCAGAATATTTACTAAGTGTTGCCAATGAGCGATTGTATTTAATCAGTGATGTTAATACGACACGTGAAGCCTTGGAAGCAGCTGATCAACGCTTAAGGGAAAGTGGTGATGCCGGCACATTTAAAGTTCGCGAAGAGATTGCTCGGGAAATTTCAGATATTAAAAGCGTCATGGTTGCTGATGTTGTTGGTATTTATGCTTCAATTCAGACATTGCAAGACCGTGTTGATAAGTTAGTGTTATTGTTGCCTTATACAGGCAAGGCATTATCAGCTCCAGAAGTGGAAAAAAAACAGGCAGGACAATCAGAACAAGATCAAGGTGTGCTTGATTCAGCGATGAGTCAATTGAAGGGTATAGTAACTATCAGGCATACAGAACATGAAGTAGAAGAAATTTTGACGCCTGAAGAGGCTCAATTTATTCAAGAGCAATTAAGGGTTAAGCTGGAAATGGTTAAGATTGCTCTTGTTCAGCACAATGAAGCACTATTCCAATCGAGTCTTGCGGATGCAAAAAAATGGACTGAGTTGCATTTTATGAAAAATCAGGATGTTGCCAATTTTATTGCTGAATTGGAACGGTTTAGTAATATAAAAATACGTAGCCAGTTTCCTGATATTAGTTCGTCGTTAAAAATGCTTAAGGATATAACAAAGTTAAGGATAGAAGCTGATAAAGCAACGTCGCCAGTAGAGACGGTGACACCTGTTGACCCCATAAAGCCAGCTGAAATCGCCACTCCAGTTGAAAAAATTGAATCAATAAAGCCGACTGAAGCAGTGCCTGTAGCGAAATGAGAGATTCTTGATGAAAAAATTATTATATTTTCTGGGTCCTCTGTTTGCTACTGTTGCAGTCGCATATTTTGTTAATCAATCGCTGGAACAGTTTGACAGTCCAGGCTATGTGCTAATTGGTATTGGACATTGGTCGATGGAAACATCGTTGGTCGTTTTTGCAGTTAGCCAAGTCATTGTTTTTTACCTTTTGTATTTGTTATTTAGGTCGTTGGGTTATTTGTTAAGGCTGCCAGGACAACTTAAAAATCGTGGTAAAAATATAAAATTTAATCGCTCTCAAGAAGCGTTAATTGCTGGTTTAGTTGATTCTGCTGAAGGTAATTGGGAAAGAGCGGAAAAAGTTTTAATTAAGCATGCTACTCACAGTGGTGCACCGTTAATTCATTATTTAACAGCGGCAAAAGCAGCTCAATCGCGAGGTGCTTTTGATAAAAGGGATGAGTATTTAAAGCAAGCCACTGATCAAGCACCTGACTCCAGTTTGGTTATTGGGTTAACTCAAGCAGAGTTGAGTCTTTCAGGTAATCAGTTTGAACAAGCGCTCGAAACACTGACCCGATTGCATTCAATCGATCCAACTCATGCCACCGTTTTAAAATTATTACATCAAACCTATCAACATATTGGTGATTGGCAAGGTATACGAAAGTTACTTCCTTCATTGCATAGCAACAAAATTTTGATGGAGACTGAGGTAAAGCTACTAGAAATTCAAACCTTCAGTCAATTGTTAAAGGAGTCTGCAGGAAAGGGTAATCCAGAAGAAATTCAATTATTATGGTCTGAGATTCCAGATTATATAAAATCTGTTGCTGGAATCGCGGCGATTTATTTTGCAGCAATGATTAGCGCTGGAATGGGAGTACTGATTGAAAATGACCTAGCTAATACTTTAACGGTTGTATGGGATGAAACTTTGGTTATTTTGTTTGGTAGTGTTCAATCTGATAATGCATCTAAACAGCTTGAAACAGCAGAAAAATGGGCTTACGTTCATCCTGAAAATGCCGTATTGTTAGGTGTGTTGGGTAAATTGGCAATTAAATGTGGTGACACCTTTAAGGCAGAAAGTTATTTGGCGAAAAGTATTGCTGCTGAGCCGACTGTTGAGGCTTATCAATTATTGGGCGATTTATTATTTGTACAAGGTGATAAAGACAATGCCATCACGTTTTATAAAAATGGCTTGGAGTTGGCTTCCAGCGAAATTGTCAGCCAAATAAATACGTTATCGTAATGACTAATAGATTACGTTAATTACTATTGTTTATTTAAATACAGGTAAAGCTCATGAAGCATAATAAAATTGCAGTTCTTTTATTAGCACTTTTAACCAGTGCAGTCACTTTTGCTCAAGAGGCATCTGATAATTTTTCCGGAAATTGGAAAACAGAACAAGGAAAAAGTGTTGTTATTGCTAAGACAGAGGCTGGTTTTGTAGGTCAAACCGTTGAGAAAAAAATAGTTGTATTGAAAGACATTAATTTTACTGACGGTAAATGGGTAGCGGTTGTTTATAATCCAATAAAAGATGTAACGGCTGATTGCGAACTCTTTTTAGAAGGCAATAATCTTAAAATTGTTGCCACAAAAGGACTATTTTCTAAAACCATTATTTGGACAAAAGAAATATAGTCGTTGTCTAAGGTGGGCAGTTGTTTCTGCCCACGGCTATTATCTAAAACAACTTATCCCACATCTCATCAACTTTTTTGATGATATGTGGCGACATCACGATAGTTCTTCCCCATTCCCGGTTAGTTTCCCCCGGCCATTTATTGGTTGCATCAAAGCCTACTTTGGAACCTAATCCGGAAACCGGGGAGGCAAAATCAAGGTAATCAATGGGCGTGTTTTCCAGTATGGTTAAATCTCTTGCTGGATCCATACGGGTGGTCATTGCCCAAATAACATCTTGCCAGTTGCGGACGTCGATATCTTCATCAACGACGATGACAAACTTGGTGTACATGAATTGTCGCAGGAATGACCAAGTACCCAACATGACACGCTTTGCATGGCCTGGATATTGTTTTTTCATACTGATGACAGCCATGCGGTATGAGCAGCCTTCAGGGGGCAAGTAAAAGTCGACAATCTCCGGAAATTGTTTTTGTAAAATGGGTACAAATACTTCATTTAAGGCTACACCTAATATGGCGGGTTCATCGGGCGGTCTGCCGGTAAAAGTACTATGATAAATAGGCGCTTGGCGTTGAGTAATTCTTTCGATAGTGAATACCGGAAAATCAGCGACTTCATTGTAATAGCCGGTATGGTCGCCATAAGGACCTTCAGGAGCGAATTCATTTGGATAGATAAAACCTTCCAATACTATTTCTGCGCTTGCGGGTACTTGTAAGTCATTTATTATTGATTTGGCAACTTCCGTTTTGCTACCACGTAATAAACCCGCAAAGGCGTATTCAGATAAAGAATCCGGTACCGGCGTTACTGCGGCAAGTATGGTTGCAGGATCAGCACCCAGTGCAATTGATACCGGGAAAGGTTTGCCGGGATTTATAGCTTGAAACTCTTTAAAATCCAATGCGCCACCACGATGAGCTAGCCAGCGCATGATGACTTTGTTTTTTGCAATGACCTGTAGTCGATAAATACCCAAGTTTTGTCTGTATTTATTTGGCCCTTTGGTAATTACCAGTGGCCAGGTGATTAAGGGGGCAGCATCTTCTGGCCAACAGGTTTGAATGGGGTAAACGCTTAAATCAATTTCATCATCTTGTCTAATCAGTTCTTGGCACGGGGGAGATGAAACCAGTTTTGGTGCCATATTTAACACCTGTTTGTACAGAGGGAATTTCTCCCAGGCATCCTTCATACCTTTGGGTGGCTCAGGTTCTTTTAAAGTTGCAAGTAATTGACCAATGCCGCGTAACTCAGTTACCGATTCCGCTCCCATACCCATCGCAACGCGACGGGGCGTACCAAACAGATTGCCTAAAACCGGTATGTTGTAACCTGTTGGGTTTTCAAATAAAAGCGCAGGACCTCCTTGTTTTAAGGTTCTGTTACAAATTTCTGTCATTTCGAGATTAGGGTCAACAGGAATCGTGATTCGTTTTAGTTCACCTTGTTTTTCCAGTTGTTTAATGAAGTCTCGAAGATCATTGTATTTCATGCGACTATGCCGTTATGTCTGAGTAAAGCATCAATGCTTGGCTGACGACCCCGGAAATTGATAAATAAGTCCATTGCAGCTTCAGTGCCCCCTTTTTCAAGAATAGTGGTCAAAAAAGCTTTGCCAGTTTCATGGTCAAAAATACCTTTTTCCTCAAATAACGAAAAAGCATCACTAGATAAGACTTCTGCCCACTTATAGCTGTAGTAACCTGCGGCATAACCCCCTGCAAATATGTGTGAAAAACTATGGGCAAAGCGATTAAATTTGGGTGGTTTAATGACAGCAACTTGCGCTCTAACCTGTTCGAGAATTTCGTAGATGCGGCCGCCTTTTTCAGGATCATAATCTTTGTGAATTCTAAAATCAAACAGGCTGAATTCAAGCTGTCTTACCATGATCATGCCTGCCTGAAAATTTTTTGCAGCCAGCATTTTGTCAAACAATGAGTCAGGTAATACTTCCCCCGTTTGATAATGTCCGGAAATGAGTGCCAGCGCCTCTTGTTCCCAGCACCAGTTTTCCATGAATTGACTGGGCAGTTCAACGGCATCCCATTCAACACCGTTAATCCCGGATACACCCAAATGATCAACTTTAGTGAGCATGTGTTGCAAGCCATGACCAAATTCATGAAAGAGTGTAGTCACGTCATCATGAGTCAACAATGAGGGTTCATTGTCCGTTGGCGGAGTAAAATTGCAGGTAAGGTAAGCGACCGGTATTTGAATGTTGCCATTAAATCTTTTTCGACCAACACAATCATCCATCCAGGCGCCGCCGCGTTTTTTGGTTCTAACATACAGATCAAAATAAAACTGGCCTCGCAATTCGCCTGACTCGTCGTTTATTTGGAAAAACCGCACATCCGGATGCCAAGTCTCAAAATCGGTAATTTCGGATATTTGTATACCATAGAGCTTTTCAACTACCGAAAACAACCCAGGTAAAACGTGGGTTATCGGGAAGTAAGCCTTAACTTCTTCTTGTGATAATTGGTAGAAATGCTGACGCATTTTTTCCGAGTAATAACCTAAATCCCAAGATTGAAGGTCGTCGATACCATAGTGCTGTTTTGCAAATTCGTGTAATTCTGTAAGGTCCTTGCGGGCTTGTCTCCAAGACTTATCTGCCAAATCTTCCAGAAAGTTCATGACATCTTCAGGTTTTTTAGCCATTTTAGTTGCAAGTGATAGCTCGGCATAATTTTTAAAACCTAATAATTGGGCTTTCTCATGACGAAGTGCCAGAATTTGCTCCATGATTAGGCTATTATCCCATTGCTCATTCTCAGGGCCTTGATCTGAGGCGCGAGTAGAATAGGCTTCATAATGTTCGCGGCGCAACTCTCTGTCATTAGCGTAAGTCATTACTGCCTGAAAAGACGGACTTTGTAGGGTTATCAGCCATCCGTCAAGGTTTTGGTTTTCTGCCGTTTGTTTTGCCTGAGCCATCGCAGAAGCAGGTAAGCCTTCTAAATCCTGCTCGATTCTTATATGTTTGCTCCAGGCATTGGTCGCATCAAGCAGGTTTTCTTCATAGTTGCTGGCGAGGCGAGATAATTTTTGACTGATTTCTTTATAGCGTTGTTTTTTTTCATTTTCAAGATCAACACCTGATAATTTAAAATCTCTCAGAGCATTTTGTATGATTTTCTTTTGTGCGCTATCCAAGGATACATATTCTTCACTATTGGCAATAAATTGATAGGCATTAAATAGTCGTTCATTCTGACCCATTTCAGTCGAATACTCACTTAGTTTGGGCAAGCAGGCGTTATAGGCTAGTCGAAGATCATCTGTGTTGACTACCGAATTCATGTTACTGACCGGTGACCAAGCTTTGTTGAGTCGGTCTTCGGCATTTTCAATCGGTTCAATCAGGTTTTTCCAGGTATATCTTGTGTTTGTTTTAAGCTGTTGCTCCACAACGGCGCGTGCTTCATCCAATAATTGGGTGATCGCGGGTTCAATGTGTTCTGGCTTTATTTGGGAAAATAAGGGAAGTGAGGAGTTATTGGTTAATAATGGGTTGATCATAGTGGACATTACTATTAAGTTATGGCTGCATAGATGTGTTTTGTAACACAAGCGATTTATTTTTTGGTCACGTTAATTGCTTCAAGTTAACCAAGTGGCCTTAGATATTATTTTTTAGGTTCAATAAACAAGCCAGTTTTTGATGAATAGTCGTGCCAACTGTATCGGTTTTTATTCATGTAAATCCATAGGAAACCTAAGCCTAAAAAGCTCCAAGAAATTATAGCTGTTGTATAACGTAATAAAGCCTGTTTCCAACTTATCGGTTTTTGATCAAGAGTCAAAACTTTTATTTTCCAAGCACGCAAACCTAATGTTTGCCCGCCATGTGTCCAAAACCAACCATAGAATAAAAAGCTAATGGTCACCAAGTAAATACGCTGAAGTATTTGATAGTCTTTAATTAACTCGCCAGTAGTGAAAAGATATAAGATTGCATTAGCGAGGATTAAAATGGCAGCTAGTAGAAAGGTGTCGTATGTTTGTGCAGCCAAGCGTCTAAAAAAACCAGGTGTAGATGTAAAATCTTGACCTGATTTTATTATGTTGTTTATTTTTGAAGACAATTAAACTTTAAATAGAGCTAGTTTTTGTCCAAAATACATGCACATAGCCATAAGTGCACCCAGCATTATTAGTGAAAATAAGAAAGGAGGTCTATGGAACAGAAGAATCCCAAAATCTGCTACAAAAAGACTGGTTAACACTGGATGGTCAATTAAGCCATCAAAAATTTTTTTGAACATAACAATCCCGTTAATAACGCAAATGTGCGATGCGAATGTTTAAAAATTGGTTGCCTGATCTTTGAATTTTTTTAAATTCACAATGGGTGCTTGTAAAAATCAGTAGGATGATTTTACTATAATCAAAAGGGTAATGTAAAAAAAAGAAGATTGATTGTAAGATAGAATGTATCAAATGATATGATTGCCATAAATAAAAATTAAATAAGGTTAAAGGCCATTTTAAAATTCTTTAAGAAATTGATTAATTCAGCTAGAAGTCAAGCTGAGCCAGTTGAGTCGCAAGTTAAAATATACTCGCGGTCTGAGCATAATATATCGCGTGCTCAAATTAGTGAAAATGCACTGAAGGTTCTGTATAAATTGCAAAAAGAAGGCTATAAAGCCTATCTTGTAGGCGGTTGTGTGCGGGATTTGTTGTTGGGTCGTGAACCTAAGGATTTTGACGTTGTTACTGATGCCGATCCTGAGCAGATTAGAAAAGTGTTTCGCAATTGTCGTTTGATTGGGCGCAGATTTCGTTTGGCGCATGTGCATTTTGGCAGGGAAGTGATTGAAGTTGCGACTTTTAGAGGTGCGGCGGAAACTCAAAATGACAAGCAGGTGCTTAATAACGAGGGGCGTTTATTGCGTGATAATGTCTATGGAACCATTGAAGAAGATGTTTGGCGTAGAGACTTCACGGTTAATGCGCTTTATTACAACATAAAGGATTTTTCGGTTGTTGATTATGTCGACGGCATGGCTGACCATAAATCAGCGACTTTAAGATTGATTGGTGATCCTGAGACGCGGTTTCGTGAAGACCCAGTTCGTATGCTTCGTGCGGTGCGTTTTGCTGTTAAGCTGGGCTTTAGGTTGCATCCTGATTGTGAAAAATCTATGCATCAGGTAGCAGAATTGTTATCTAGTATACCGTCTGCACGGCTTTATGATGAGGCTTTGAAGTTATTTTTATCGGGGTATGCTTTGCAAACATTCGAGATGTTAAGGCATTACGGGCTTTTTCAGGTATTGTTTCCGGCTACAGAAAATTGTTTATCTATGGAGGAAAATGGATTTCCACGATTGCTACTTATTAGAGCCTTGGATAATTCTGATATCAGAATTGCTGATGGTAAAACGGTAACGGCTTATTTTTTATTCGCTGCTTTTTTATGGGAACCGGTTCAGGTTAGAGCGAAAGAAAAGATGGCTCATGGGTTGGTTGAATTCATGGCTTATCAGGAAGCTGCTAATGAAGTAATTTCTATGCAAGTTAAAAATACAGCTTTACCACGACACATTACGATGGCGATGCGTGAAGTTTGGGGTTTACAGTCTAAATTTGATGCGAGAGTGGGTTCCAAGCCCAGTCGGTTACTCATACATCCACGGTTTAGAGCAGCTTATGATTTTTTATTGTTACGTGCAGAAACCGGTGGTGCTGATCTTGAACTGGCAAAATGGTGGGGTAAATATCAGGAGGCCAATGAAAATGAACAAAGAAAAATGACCCAGCCCCCACGAAAAGCTCAAGGCAGTAAGCCGGGTCGAAAAAGAAGCTATCGGGGAAAAGTTAAAGACAGTGCTTCAGGAAATGATGGGGTTTAGGTAGAAAAGCTAACGATTATTTTTTGCTTTTTACTCTCACTCTAGGTGATTTTGGATTTTCTATGGAATACGTATCTTTTACCCAGGTTATTGCTTATATAGGTTTGGGTAGTAATCTTGCAGAACCTGCTACACAGATTAAATCAGCCAGATATGCAGTGGACGCAATTGAGGGCGTGCAAGAATTGGCGTTTTCTAGTTTATATCATAGTCTACCAATGGGACCTCAGGACCAACCTGATTATGTTAATGCAGTTATGTGCGTCACAACAGAATTATCACCGCTAAATTTTTTGTATAGCCTGCAAAAAATTGAAAATGACCAAGGTCGGCTTAGAAAAGGTGAACAATGGGGTCCAAGAACATTGGATTTGGATGTTTTGTTGTATGGCGATCAAGAAATCAATGTGCCTGATTTAATCGTGCCTCATAAAGGTCTGGATGAAAGATCTTTTGTCTTGTATCCCCTGTTTGAAATTGCCCCACAACTATTTGTGCCTGGTAAAGGTTCTATTATCGATTTGATTGCCAAGTGTCCTTTGTCAGGACTGAGACGGATAGATTCACATGTATAACACTGTCCAAAACTCCACAGTAAAACCGTTAACGGTAAATGATCTGGCTGCAATGAAGCAGCGTGGTGAAAAAATAACTTGTTTAACGGCATATGATGCCAGTTTTAGTGCCTTAATTGATAAGGTAGGTGTTGATATAATGTTGGTTGGCGATTCGTTGGGAATGGTTATTCAAGGACATGACACAACGCTTCCGGTAACTATTGCTGATATGGTCTATCACGCGCGCATTGTAAGCAAAGCAAGGCGAAGGTCTTTTGTTATCGCTGATTTACCCTTTATGAGCTATTGCACCCCTATTTTAGCTGCCCAAAATGCCGCTAAGTTGATGCAGTTGGGTGGCGTGCAAATGGTAAAGCTGGAGGGCGCCCATATTGAAACGGTCAGTTTTTTAGTTGGTCAGGGTATTCCGGTTTGTGGGCATTTAGGTTTGTTACCGCAATCAATCAATCAATTGGGAAGTTATAAGGTTCAGGGCAAGGATCCTGCTGCAGCCGAAAAAATAATTGCCGATGCTTATCAACTACAAGAAGCGGGAGCAGAGTTGTTGGTATTGGAGTGTGTTCCGGCAACGCTAGCCAAGGAAATAAGTAACCAGCTTAGGATTCCTGTTATCGGAATTGGTGCGGGCGTTGACTGTGATGGGCAAGTACTGGTGCTTTATGACATGCTTGATATTGGTGTCGAGAAGCGTCCTCGTTTTTCAAAAAATTTTATGCAGGGTTCATTGAGTATAGAAGCCGCTATTGAGGCTTATCACCAAGCAGTAAAAAAAGCACAATTTCCATCCATTCAGCATAGCTCTTAAGTCAATGCAGATAATCAATACAGTTTGTGGTATTCGTGAGGCCATTAATGCATGGCGTGTAGCGGGCGAAACAGTTGCTTTTGTTCCAACCATGGGTAATTTGCACGCAGGGCATCTTCAGTTGGTTAATAGGGCGAAAAAAAGTGCGGATCGCGTCGTTGTCAGTATTTTTGTTAATCCGACTCAATTTGGATTGGGGGAGGATTTTGAGGCTTATCCGCGTACTGAGCTTGAAGATCAAGAAAAACTAGAGATCGAGGGTGCAGATTTATTATTTCTTCCTTCTGTTTCCGATATTTATGCGCCAGACGTCAAAACAATAATAACGGTAACAGGTATTTCAGATAGTTATTGCGGGTCTTTTAGGCCAGGCCATTTTAGTGGTGTTGCTACAGTTGTTTGCAAGTTATTAAACATAGTTCAGCCAAATGTCGCTTTATTTGGCCTAAAAGATTTTCAACAATTCGCAGTCATTAACCTAATGGTTCGGGATTTGAATATCCCCGTTGAAATATTGGGCGTAGATACCGTTAGAGAATCAACTGGATTAGCTTTAAGTTCTAGAAACGCTTATTTAACGCAGGATGAAAGAATGAAAGCCTCTGCGCTTTACGTTTCATTATGCGCCGCGCGAGATGCTATTTTGGCGGGTAGTCAGAATTATGAAGATATAGAGCAAAAAGCAATACAATCAATACAAAAAGCGGGCTTTCAGGCAGATTATTTTTTCGTGTGTCGAAGTAGTGATTTAAAAAAAGCTAACTTGGATGATGTCGATTTGGTTTTATTGGTGGCAGCAAAATTAGGAAAAACGCGGTTAATTGATAATGTTTATTTTTCTAAATAAGTTGTTTAACGATAATGGATAATAGGATTAAAGTTGAAAGGAGCGCAATGGCTTTGTTTTAAAAACGCCTAAATTGACCAGGTTCGGATATCTAAATAGTTGATGGACTGTTGTAATTAATGGATAATGTCCGGTTTTCAAACGTATATATAGTGTTCTATTATGCAAATTACGATGCTTAAAGCTAAGTTACATCGAGCCACCGTGACGCGCTCAGAGTTGGGTTACGAGGGTTCTTGTGCAATTGATGGCACTATTCTTGACCTGTCAGGCATCAAAGAATACGAGCAGATTCAGATTTACAATATAAACAACGGAGCACGTTTTACTACGTACGCCATTCGCGCAGAAAACGGTTCCGGAGTGTTTTCGGTAAATGGAGCCGCAGCACGTTTAGCCTGTCCTGGTGACCTTATTATTGTGTGTGCTTATACCATATTGGATGAACAAGAGGCTGAAAAGCATAAACCGACTTTGGTTTACTTTAATGATAAAAACGAAGTCTTACGTTCTGCTTCATCGATTCCTGTTCAGGCAGCTTGAATTTAATTATTCGTTAACCTTGATTGTAGGCAATTAAGGTTATTATTTGAAAGTGACTACCAAAAACGTTAACTTGTTATTTTATGAGCTCTTTTTTATAACTCATAGTTGAAAATGAAATTTTAGCGGCTAATATTTTTACACGGGCACACATTGCATGAATGCTTTGTTGTCTGTATCCTGCATGTCCATGCAAATAAATTTTATAACAGTAGGAAACCGTATGCCTGGCTGGGTACAGCAGGGCTACGACGAGTACGCCAAGCGTATTCCGCGTGAGTGCGAGTTGGTGCTTAAAGAAATTGCTCCGGGTAAGCGCGGTAAAAACAGTGATGTTGTCCGAATTGTAAAGGAGGAGGGTGAGCGAATGTTGGCTGCTATCCCGCAAGGTGCTCACATTGTAACCCTAGATATACCCGGTAAACCTTGGACGACTCCTGAATTAGCCCAAGCGATGCAGCGATGGATGGAAAGTGGTCAACATGTGGCTTTGTTGGTCGGTGGTCCAGAAGGCTTGGCAGATTCCGCTAAACAATTGGCTAGGGAATCATGGAGTTTATCCAAGCTTACTTTTCCCCATCCATTGGTACGCATAGTTGTTGCTGAACAACTCTACCGGGCATGGAGTATTCTTCATAATCATCCTTATCATCGTTAATGTCTATACAAATTATTCTTGCTTCAGCTTCTCCGCGCCGAAAGGAATTACTCGATCAACTCAAGGTTAGTTATGAAGTGTATCCGGTTGATCTTGATGAGACTCCGTTGCTGGATGAAAAACCTTTGGCATATGTGCAACGATTAGCGGCTGAAAAGTCAGCGGCTTGTGTGGCTCAACTTAAAACGGATAGGCTGGTTTTGGCAGCAGATACCTCGGTTATTTTAGGGGATGTAATTATGGGAAAGCCTCAAAATCAAGATGATGCTATAGCAATGTTATCTCAATTATCGGGAAGAACTCATCAGGTTTATAGTGCAATCTCATTGAGAGGGCCTGAACATAGTCAAGCGGTCAGTATTACCCAGGTTAAATTTAGACATTTGACTGATCAAGAAATACTGGATTATTGGTTCACTGGTGAGCCGCTTGATAAAGCCGGTAGTTATGCCATACAGGGATTGGGTGGGATGTTCGTAGAATCAATAGTGGGTAGTTTTTCTGGTGTAGTCGGTCTGCCTCTATTTGAGACTGCGCAACTTTTATCTAAACAAGGAATAGAGCTTTTTAAATGAGTGAAGAAATTTTAATCAATGTAACGCCCCCTGAAACACGGGTGGCCGTCATTGAAAATGGCGTTTTGCAAGAACTCATTATTGAAAGAACACGCGAGCGAGGGCTAGTGGGTAATATCTATAAAGGTGAAGTGTGCCGTGTTTTACCGGGTATGCAGGCAGCTTTTGTTGATATTGGTTTACCCAAAGCTGCTTTTATTCATCTTTCAGATTTGTGCGCTAAGGATTTGGAAGAAAAAGGTTCAGAATTTATTGAACATTACTTGCATGAAGGCCAGAATCTTGTCGTACAAGTTGTAAAAGATCCCTTAGGTACTAAAGGGGCTCGCTTGACCACTGAAATATCTATTCCCTCGCGTTACCAGGTATATATGCCATACTCGAATAATTCGGGTGTTTCTCAGCGCATTGAATCTGAGGATGAACGTATCCGCTTAAGAACTTGTCTGGACACTTTCAGGCAAGATAATAAGTGCGGCGGTTTTATCGCAAGAACAGCTGCTGAATGCGTGCAAGAGTCAATTTTGCTTGCAGATATGATGTTTTTACTAAAATTGTGGGAATCAATTTTAAAAAAAATTGCCACGGCAAACCCCAAGCAGTTTATTCATAAGGATTTACCTTTAAGCATTAGAACATTAAGGGATTTGTATAAAGAAGGTATTGATAGGGTTCGTGTAGATTCAAAAGAAACCTATCACCGGTTACTTGAATTTGCCGAGGTGTTTGTACCGGAGATTGTGCCAGTGATCGAACATTATTCGGGTGAGTGTCCGGTATTTGACATTTACAGTGTCGAAGATGAAATTAAAAAAGCGCTGGAGCGTAAAGTTAAACTCAAGTCTGGTGGCTATTTGATATTTGACCAGACAGAAGCAATGACGACAGTGGATGTTAATACTGGCGGCTATGTGGGTGGACGTAACCTGGAGGAGACTATTTTTAAAACTAATCTGGAAGCAGCTCAAACCATCGCACGCCAGCTTAGACTAAGAAACTTAGGCGGTATCATTATTATCGATTTTATTGATATGAAAAGTGATGACCATAAGAAGTTAGTGTTGCAGGCACTAGAGCGTAATTTAGAAAAGGACCGCGCAAAAACAAAAATTACAGAAGTTTCGGTGCTAGGTTTGGTAGAGATGACACGTAAAAGAACACGTGAAAGTTTGGAACATATTCTCTGTGAGCCCTGTAACGCCTGTGGTGGTCGTGGGGTTTTAAAAACGGCAGAATCAATGTGCTTGGAAATTTTTAGGGAGATTATTCGGGAAGTTAGGCTCTACAAGGTGCAAACAATATTGGTTCTTGCTTCTAATGAAGTAGTTGAAATGCTGCTTGATGAAGAGGCAGATATGTTGGCTGAGTTGGAAGTGTTTTTGGGTGTACAGATTAAGTTCAGAGTAGAGGCACAATATAACCAAGAGCAGTATGATGTGGTACTTCTTTAAGGTGCAAAACTAAAAATGTTACTTTTGTCTTTAATCTTGATTATGAACCTATGATTCATCATCTTAAGCGTGCAACGCGTCATTTGATTTTCTGGTCTTTGATTGTCTGTGCTGTCAGTTTAACTGGCGTACGTTTATTATTGATGGAGATTGATCATTATAAATCTGATTTATCAGCGCGAGTTAGCGAGTTTGCCGGTGCACAGGTAACTATCGGCCATTTACAGGCAAATATGCGAGGCTATAGCCCTGAGCTGGTGTTAAAGGATATTGAAATATTATCGATTATTGCCAATCAGCCTCCTCCGATTCAACTCAAAGAAATACGTATTGGAATTAATCTGCTTGATGTTCTGTTTAACAGTGATCGATTGGCATCATCGTGGGTTACGCTTGTGGGAGCCAAACTAACCGTAAAACGTAATCAGGATGGAAGTATTGCCATTGTTGGTTTAAAAGCCAGTGACGAAAAACCTTTATGGTTGTTACAGGGAAGTAAATATGAGGTTTTGCAAAGTGAAATTCGTTGGCAGGACGAATTAAGAAAAACAAAAATAGATGTTATAGGATCATTAGACTTTGCCATTATTAATAGCGGTCCACGTCATAAGTTAAATATGTTGGTGGAGTTGCCGCAACAATATGGCGATAATTTAACCGTTTCAATGGATTTAAAAGGCAATATTTTTGAACCATCTAGTCTTGATGGCACTGTTTATTTAGAAGGAAAAAATATTAAGTCGGCTCAGTGGCTTAAAGGCCAGTTGCCATTTGCCATAAGTATTGGCTCCGGTATCGCAGATTTTAAGTTTTGGAGTGAGTTAAAACATTCAAAATTGGTTTCGTTTGTAAGTGAAGCACAAGTCCAACAACTGAAACTAACTAAATCAGACGAAGAAACATTTTTTGTTAAGCAACTGAAATCCCAAATCCACTGGGAGCATAAAGATAGTCAATGGTACTTGCATGTTCCTCATTTTTTACTGGAAACAATGGATAATAAATGGCCTGCTACTGTGTTTAGTATTTTTGGTGATCAAAGTAAAGATAATAAATTGAATAGCCTGGGAGTTTTTGTTGATTTTGTAGACTTAGAGAAAGCCACCGCTTTATTAAAATTTTTTGCTCCACTGTCAAAAGATGTCGCTGAATTATTAGCAAAATCCCAGTTAAAGGGTTCCTTGGAGCAGTGCTCATTATATGTAGATTTGAATGAAAAACATTTCGCAGTCAACGGACAATTTGACCAGATAAGTATTGCTTCATCGTCGGCAATACCGGGAATAGAAAACTTGAGCGGTAAAGTAAAAGGTACTGATCAAAAGGGACAAGTGGTTTTGGCAACAAAAGATGCCCACTTGATAACGTCAGGTATGTTTCGTGATGTAATTAATATTACAAATCTAAACGGTGCCATAAACTGGCAGCAAAATCTTGACGATTGGATGATGTCGAGTCCATTCATTCAATTAGATTCTCCCGATATAAAAACAAAAAGCCGATTAAGGGTGACTGTTCCAAAAACGAAGGGACAAAAGACTTTTTTGGATTTACAAACCGTATTTTCAATTGAAGATGTGAGTAAAGCAACTCGTTATTTACCTGTGAGCACCATGAAGAAGTCGGTTGTAGATTGGTTGGATACAGCTTTAATTAGTGGTCGCGTCCCCAGTGGTAATATTTTATTTTACGGGCATTTAAGCGATTTTCCTTTTACAGGAAGGCAGGGTGTTTTTGAAGTGCCGTTTGATGTAGAGCAATTAGAATTGAATTACCTTCCAGATTGGCCACGTTTAAGCGAGTTAGGTGGACATGTTTTATTTTTACAGGAAGGCTTACACGTTAATTTGACCAAGGGCTTTAGTGATAGGGTAAAAATTAATCAGGCTATGTTGACTATACCTGTGTTGGGTGCGAGTGAACATTTACTGGTTCAGGGAAAGCTGGAAACCGAGATATTACAGGGATTGGAGTTTATGCAAAAAACACCTCTTAATTCATCGGCTGAGAAGTTGTTAGGTGCAGTAGAGCCAAAAGGAAATACCCAAATATTATTGGACTTAAAGCTCCCTTTAGCTGATGGCGCTACGGAAAAAGTGAATGGTTCTGCGCAACTTGTAAATGCCAGGCTTAAAGTGAAATCCCTTGATTTAGACGTCAGTCAAATTAATGGTGCTTTAAAGTTTAATGAAAAAGGCTTATACAGTGACATTATTAAAGCGTCAGCATTAAACAATCCTATCAAAATAAATATTAAAAGCTCTGATATTCAGACAGACGTTAATGTTACTGGCCGAGTCGGTGTCAATGATCTTCGTGGACAGTTTAAAATACCCGGGTGGAATTTGTCTGAGGGTGCGACAGATTATCAGTTAAAGCTTCAATTGCCTTACGATGACAGTTTTTCAGAATTGCTGGTGCAATCTAATTTGTCGGGTTTGTCATTGGATTTGCCGGGTGCTTTAGCCAAAACAAGAGAGCAACAAAGATCATTAGCTTTAGCCTTTAATTTAACTAGTGACGGGACACTACCTATTAAAGTTAATTATGATAATCAATTAAAAGCAGCCATAAAATATGACATCAAGCAACTACAAGTTGAATCAGGGAATGTGTTGCTGGGTAAGGGTGATGTTGAACAAAGCGAAAAACCGGGTATAAACCTTAAGATTAATCGTGAACGACTTGCCTTGCAAGATTGGGCAGGTCTTGCTTTAAAAGTCTCAAGTGCAAAGGATAGTGACACAACAGTCGCATTAAATAGCCTTAATGAAATTCAGATACACGGTGATCATGGGTTGTGGAAAAAAGCAGATTTTGGATTGATTGATCTTACATTAAAACTTGACGGTCATTATTGGGCTGGAGATATCAGCAGTTCAATTGCCAAAGGAAAATTTAAAATACCAACAGATCTTAGAGGTGCTGATAGTGTTCTTTTGACTATGGATATGCTTGATTTTTCCGTAATAAAACAGCTTAAATCTCAAGGTGAAACGGGGTCAAAACTAGCGCCGGATTTTATGCCTTTAGTATCGCTTAGCAGTCAAAAAACCCTATGGCAGTCTGTTGATCTTGGTCAGTTTAATATCGTAACTGAACGCATACCAAATGGAATTGCTTTTAAACGTGTTGAATTAACAGGGGTTGATCAGAAACTTGCTTTTTCTGGAGATTGGAAAGTCAATGGTAATCAGTCTGAAACCCATATAAAAGGCGATCTTGTTATGCCGCATGCTGGTCAATTTTTCTCTAAATTAGGTATTAGCAAAGATTTAACCGAAACTAATGCGGTTGTCGATTTTACAGGTGATTGGAAGGCCGCGCCTTATCAGTTTTCATTAGCGGATTTACACAGCCAGATAGGTGTTAATTTTACAAATGGACGTATTTTAGGAATAGAACCAGGTTTTGGCAGGGTATTAGGTATCTTGGCGATGGCTCAATGGATAAAGCGCTTTCAGTTGGACTTTAGTGATGTGTTTGATGATGGCTTGACGTTTGCTAATATAACTGGAACTTTTAATTTGTTAAACGGTAAGGCAGTGACAAACAATCTTGTCGTAGATGCCATACCTGCAAAAATTAGCATTACAGGGAGTAATGATTTGATAAATAAAACGGTTGATTACAATGTTAACGTAGTCCCAAAAAGTGCTGATGCTGTTCCTGTTGCTGGTACAATTATGGGGAAAGTGGCGGACTTCATTGGTCGGACTTTAACGGGTAAGGATCAAGAGGGCTTTTTCTTTGGATCGCAGTATTTAGTTATAGGTGGATGGGGTAATGTACAAATTATTCCAGTACATGAAAACGACGGCTTGTTACAGAAAACTTGGGATGGTATTACGGATTTTCCATGGCTAAAAAAAAGTACAGAACATTAAGAGATACGATATGACTAAATGCGCAGCCATACAAATGGCGTCAAGCCCTAATATAAGCTTTAATTTGTTGGAGGCCGATAAACTTATCGCCGAAGCCGTTAAGGCAGGTGCAAAATTGGTGGCCTTGCCAGAAAATTTTGCTTTAATGGGTGATCATGAATCAGACAAACTTAAAGCAAAAGAAGTCGATGGCTCGGGGCCTATACAAGACTTTCTTGCCGCAGTCGCAAAAAAATATGCCGTTTGGGTCGTTGGGGGTACTATTCCAATTGCTGCCAATGACAGTAATAAAGTGCGGGCAGCTTGTCTTATTTATAACGATAAAGGTGAGCGGGTCGGTCGTTACGATAAAGTCCATTTGTTTGATGTAAATGTTCCGGGAACTAACGAAGTTTATCGTGAATCAGATTCAATTGAAGCGGGCACTGAGTCTCAGCTTTTTGATACTCCTTTTGGAAAATTAGGCGTTGCTGTTTGTTATGATCTGCGGTTCCCAGAGTTTTTTCGAAAAATGAGCAGATTGGGTGTTGAAATTTTGGTCGTCCCTTCCGCATTTACTGCTGAAACAGGTGCAGCCCACTGGGAGGTTTTGTTGCGTGCGCGTGCAGTGGAAAATCTTTGTTACGTTATCGCACCGAATCAGGGTGGTTTTCATATTAATGGCCGTAAAACTTTTGGTCATAGTATGATTGTTGACCCTTGGGGTGTAGTTCTTGATTGTTATAAGACGGGCGGGGGTTATGTTTTGGCGGAAATAGATAGAGAACGACTGGAGAAAGTCAGGGAAGTATTTCCGGTTTTAAATCATAGACGTTTTTTCTGTGAATAATATGAAAGTCATTATTAACTCATTATTGCTGTCTTTAGCGTTGGTTTCTTGCGGGATTTCAGAGGACAGCCGTTATCGGAGCACTGCAATGCTTGAACGCCCACCTGTTCTTCCTTCGAGCAAACAGCCAGGCGAACAACGAGTGATTGATACCAGTATAATTCCAAAAAAACGCGAACAGTCTGGTTTGGGTGCAGATGTTTACATGGTTGAGGCTAGGCCAATGCAATTAGTCATCAAAAAAACCTTTGATTATTCTTGGCATGCGCTGGGTCTGGCGTTGAAACAGAATCAAATAAAAATAATTGACCATGAGCAAGATAAAGGACTTTATTACGTCTCTTATAGGGAAAAAAATCTGCTTGAAAATGCTGTTTCGTTATTTAAAAAGGATCAAGAAAATGAATCTCGGGAAGCAAATACTGTTTTAAAGCTAAAGCAAGAGGGTGAAGAAACCAAAATATCGATAGTCCCTGCTAATCCCAATGAACCGGTCAGCAATGGTTTTGATGAGGAGGATAGCAGTAGTGACTCTGAGGGGTTGCTATGGGGGCTTTATGAAACCTTGCGTAATAATTTAAAAGAAGAATAATTAAGGGACAAGGTTCACGATTAGAGTAAATAGAGCTGACTTTTGAACCTTAAATCTTAAACCTTAAACATTTATTTTGAAGTTGTGATGGAACTATTAAATCTTGCAAGACAAGCTATTCTTATACCGGCTGGTATTCAGGATGGTGATGTAGAAAAAATCATGAGTCGTTTGCTCAGTTCACCCGTTGATGCTGCTGATATTTATTTTCAGTCAAGTCATACAGAATCTTGGGTCATGGAGGGCGGCATTATTAAAGAGGGCAGTTATAGCATTGAGCAAGGCGCTGGTGTTCGAGCTGTATCAGGTGAGAAAACCGGTTTTGCTTATAGTGACCGTATTGAATTACCGGTATTACTGGAAGCGGCTAATAATGTTAAAGCCATTGTAAGGCAAGGACAAGATGTTCAGGTTGGGTTGTTAAATACAAAGAATACGGCATTTTATTATCCTGTTGCCAATCCTCTAAAGTCTTTGGCAGAGCAGCAGAAAATTGATTTATTACGCAGAGTTGATAGCGAGACACGTAAACTGGATGGGCGTATAGAAGAAGTCATTATCAGCTTGAGTGGTGTGCATGAAACCATTCTCGTGGTTAATCAAGATGGCTCATTAGCCGCTGATATACGTCCTTTGGTGCGTATGAATGTAACTGTAATTGTCGTAGAAAATGGACGTCGTGAACAGGCCAGCATGGGTGGAGGTGGGCGTAGCGATTACAATTATTTTATCGATCAGAACCTTGCGCTTGAATACGGTAAAGAGGCTGTAAGACAAGCTCTGGTTAATCTGGAAGCTGAAGAGGCGCCGGCAGGTAATATGACGGTAGTTTTGGGGCCGGGTTGGCCGGGTATTTTATTGCATGAAGCTATTGGGCATGGCTTGGAAGGTGACTTTAATCGTAAAGGTACTTCTGCATTTAGTGGGCGTGTCGGTGAGCGTGTAGCTTCTGATTTATGTACTGTTGTTGATGACGGTACGCTTCAAGGACGACGCGGTTCTTTAAGTATTGATGATGAAGGTACACCGACAGAAAAAACGGTTTTAATTGAAAATGGTATTCTTAAAGGCTATATGCAGGATAAGTTGAATGCCCGTTTAATGGGTGTAAGATCTACCGGTAATGGTCGTCGTGAATCCTACGCGAGCTTGCCCATGCCACGGATGACGAATACTTATATGTTGCCGGGTTCTCATAATCCTGAAGAAATTATAAAATCGGTAAAAAAAGGTTTGTATGCTAAAAACTTTGCCGGTGGACAGGTCGATATCACCTCCGGTAAATTTGTGTTCTCTGCCAGCGAAGCTTATTTGATTGAAAATGGCAAGATAACGCGTGCCATTAAAGGTGCAACACTCATAGGTAACGGCCCTGACGTCTTAACTAAAGTGTCTATGGTTGGTAATGATCTAGAGCTTGATAGTGGTGTTGGCAGTTGTGGCAAGGATGGACAAAGTGTTCCAGTCGGTGTTGGTCAGCCAACGATTAAGATTGATGGATTGACAGTTGGCGGAACGAGTGTTTAATTGAATTTTATTGCCATCTTATCTACTAGCCTAACATTAATAGATCAATTGTTGATTTAGGTTGCTACTGACTCATTAAAGATTAAGAGAAATATAGTGCAAAATCAGGAAGAAATAAATCGATTGAAAAACATTGTTCAAGATTTGTTGGACGAAGCAAAAAGACAGGGTGCCAGCGCATCTGAAGCTGGATTGAGCCAGGAAAACGGTTTGACCGTTTCTGCTCGTTTGGGTGACGTAGAAACTATAGAACATCATTGTGGTCAAGGCCTTGGTATTACAGTCTATTTTGATCAACGCAAAGGGTCTGCCAGTACTACTGACTTATCACCGGAATCGATTAAAGAAACAGTGAGTGCTGCCTGTAGTATTGCCCGCTATACCAGTGAAGATGAATTTGCCGGTTTGCCTGAAAAAGACCTGCTTGCAACTGAATTCCCCGACTTGGATCTTAATCATCCTTGGGGAATTAGTGTTGATGATGCCATTGCATTGGCTATTGAATGTGAAGATGCTGCTCGAAATTTTGATTCTGAAATCAGTAATTCGGAAGGGGCGTCAGTTAATACTCATCAAGGCACTCATGTGATGGGTAATAGTCTGGGGTTTCTTCATGGTTATACCTCAACTCGCCATTCCTTAAGTTGTTCGGTACTAGCACAGCGCGGCGAAAGTATGCAGCGCGATTATTGGTATAGTGTCGCAAGAAATGCTTTGAATTTGGAGGCAGCTTCTGAGATAGGAAAAAAAGCCGCGCAACGAGCGCTTAGGCGTTTGGAGGGGCGTACTTTAAGTACCCGTCAATGCCCTGTTTTGTATAGTGCAGAAATTGCCTCGGGTTTGCTATCTTCATTTATTGGCGCAATTAGTGGCGGCAATTTATATCGTAAGTCTTCTTTTTTACTGGATGCTTTAGATACACAAATTTTTCCTGAGTTTATTCGTATCTACGAGCAACCTCATTTAAAAGGTGCCTTAGGCAGTGCGGCATTCGACGGTGAGGGTGTTGCTACAAAATCCCACGATATTGTGAGTGAAGGTATTCTCCGTAGTTATGTGTTAAGTACCTATTCAGCGCGTAAACTAGGTTTGCATAGTACAGGCAATGCGGGTGGTGTGCGTAATTTAACGATAGATACCGGTGCTCTTGATTTTCAGGGCATGCTAAAACAGTTGGATACCGGGTTATTGGTAACGGAGTTAATGGGACAGGGTGTTAATATTTTAACCGGGGATTATTCCCGTGGTGCTGCTGGCTTTTGGGTGGAAAACGGCCAAATCCAATATCCGGTTGAAGAAATTACTATCGCCGGCAATCTTAAAGACATGTTGAGAAATATTGTTGCCGTGGGTAATGATATTGATTATCGTGGAAATGTACGAACCGGTTCTATTTTGGTCGAGCGTATGTCTATTGCCGGAGAGTAATTCGTTTTTATGGCTCAAATATATTCTTGCGGGATAAGATAATTCGCAACAAAAATAAACTGCCACAGGCTTCCAGATTACTATTGGAATCTGTGGCGGCTTTTGCAAGTAACCTAAAATAACTAATAGTCTTTTACTTGCTTTAACCTTACAAAGACTTAACTATATCCTCAATCAACTGTGGTCCTCGATAAATCAGGCCACTGTATACCTGTAGCAAGTTCGCTCCTGCGTTTAATTTTTCTTGGGCATCCTCAGCGCTCAAAATGCCACCAGCCGCAATAATTGCAACGTTACCGTTGAGCTCAGTAGCTAATCCGCGGACAACATGCGTTGCTTTGTCTTTAACCGGCGCACCGCTTAAACCGCCCGCTTCATTGGCAAGTGGATGGCCTGCAATCAAGTCCCTTGATATTGTCGTGTTGGTCGCAATTACACCGTCTATTTCAAATTCCAGTAACAATTTGGCAATGTGGGCTATTTCATCATCGTTTAGATCCGGTGCAATTTTAATGGCTAAAGGCACATAAAAACCTTGCTCTCGCTGCAACTTGAGTTGCTCATCTTTTAAGGTGGCAATGAGTACTTTAACCTCATCACCCTGTTGTAACTGACGCAAATTTTTAGTGTTGGGTGACGAAATATTAATAGTAATGTAACTGGCAGAGGCGTAGGCTTTTCTTAAACCGATTAAATAATCGTCAGTTGCATTTTCAATGGGCGTATCGAAATTTTTGCCGATATTAATGCCTAAAATGCCGGAGTAAGCACTCTGTTTTGCTTGGGCAAGCAAATGGTCTATGCCCAGATTATTAAAGCCCATGCGATTGATAATCGCTTGATGTTCAGGTAGTCTGAATAATCGCGGCTTAGGATTGCCGGGTTGCGGGCGAGGAGTAACCGTACCTATTTCTAAAAATCCAAAGCCTAAGGCATCCAAGGCGCTAATGTAATCGCCATTTTTATCCATGCCCGCAGCAAGACCAACAGGATTTTTAAAGTTTAACCCCATAATATTAACCGGCTTATCAGCAATAGTTGGGTAGATGAGTTTCCCAATGCCGCTAGTCTGAGCAAGTTTTAAGAGCTTAAGGGTCACTTCGTGCGCAGTTTCTGGATCAAGTGAAAATAAAAAAGGACGAAGTAAGGGATAAAGATTCATGGGCTTGCTATGGGGTTATTAGTGATAAGTTCGTTTAGGGTGTCTTAACTCAAAACGCTATAGAGTACATAGACTCGTGGGAATGACCTCAGTTAAAATTTTTTGTGGCTAAAGTCATTTCCACGATGAGTTAATCGGTAAGGTTCAGGTGCAACAGTAGTGGGGCGATTTAATATTAAATCAACCATCAGTTGTGCAGAGGCCGGCCCCATTACCAAACCATTTCTAAAATGACCGGCGTTAATGCTTAAGTTATCAATATCTGGATGTCGGTCGATATAGGGAACGCCCTCTTGAGTACCCGGCCTTAAGCCCGCCCAGTGATGGAGTAGTGGCGCTTTTTTAAGTGCAGGCAGTAAAGTTAAAGCAAAGTCAGTTAGACGTTCGCGGGCTACGGTGGTCGTGTTTTTATTAAAATCATCTTGCTCAACGGTACTGCCGGCCAGTATTTTGCCATCACGTCTGGGTATCAGGTATTGGTCGCCATCCAGAACCATCGTGCGTAATAAGTTGGGTTGTGCATCAAACAGCAACATTTGGCCTTTGACCGGAGCCACTTTCGGGGCATGGGTCAGCAGCTCAGGAAAAAGCTTCTCAAATAAAGAGCCCGTCCAAGCGCCCGCAGCAATAATGACTTGCTTCACAGGCAAGGTTCCGGTGGTCGTGTTGAGGTGAGTAATCTGATTTTTATCCAGCGTAAGATCGGTTAGCTCGCAATGTTCACTTAGCGTTACACCTTTGTTAATAAGGTCTTGGATTAAGGACTTCACCAAGCGAGGATTGCGAGCTTGGGCAATGTCCGGTAGCCAAAGTGGATTATCCGGAAGGGTGTTTAAGTCCTTAAAAAAATCAGTTTCGGGTGTTTGATAAGTCATGCTATGTGTCTGGCACCAGTCAAGTGCCGCTGAAATATCAGGGTTTTTAGTGATTAACAAGCCACAAGGTGTCCATTCCGGGTCTTTGCCTGTATCAGCCATTAATTGCGCCGCTAAAGTGGGGTAGAGTTTTAGGCTTTGCAACGTCAGGCGGGTAATGGCATCGGCTTGTCGCCAAGGATAAAGCGGTAATAAAATACCGCCACCTGCCCAAGAAGATTCTTGTCCCAAGCGATTTTTTTCAATAACGGTTACCGTCGCGCCGGCATTAAAAAATTCCCGGGCGGTTAAAAGGCCAATAACGCCGCCGCCAATAATGGTAATGTCTGGGGTTTTAGTCATCAATAAAAGTAAGGGTTAAGCTTATGTTGCGTAGGCTGGCAAACATCTAAAAAAGCAATAGAATGGCATTGACGTGGCTTTATTCATGCTTTGGGAATTTAATAGGCTATATTATGACTGATTTAAGCTTAACTTGCTTCGAGTTATCTATGAGGACATCTATTTCTAGGCGCTGTTCTTAGCTTAAGTAATGGCTTGGCTTGAATTTAAGGTTTGGAGTAAGGATAATCTCTGGTTGTTGTAAGTTGGGTTATTTATAGAGTTTTGTTGTTTTTTACAGACAAATACATAAATTAACTTAACAAAAATAGATAACTTATTGATAATTAATGAGTATTTATTTTAAAAATAAATACTCTAAAGCTTGAAGGTAAATAGATTTACTGTTATTATTCTTTCCGTGGAAGAGGATTTGTTGTATTTATGCAAATTTTTTGTAAATTAACAACCCATGAGGGGGAACGTAAATGATTAGTAAAAATAAAATGTATTTGGGCGTAGCCTTGGCAACCTTAACTATGGCGGGTGCTATGGTTTCTCCACAAGCGACTGCTGCTGAATCAAAAGCAGAGCGTATGGCTAAAGCAGCAAACACTAAAGCTGAAGTATTAGAAGCTCAACTTCAAGCCATGCAAGATGAATTGGTTAGTTTAAGAGCACAAGTTAGTGCGGCAGCACCAGCAGCAGCGGTATCAGCAGACACACAAAAAGTTCAAGAATTAGACGCTTGGATGACTTCAGTTAAATCTGAGCCAGTAGTAAAGAAAGCTAAAGACAATATGTTGTATTTCCGTGGTGGTTATTCAGGAAATGATCAGTCTATGGTTGCTACAACCAATACTTGGAATGGTCATCAATTAGCTGAAACTACTAAAGGTGGTACTGGTGGTTGGAATTTTGGTGCCGGTATTGATTTTAGTCTAAATGATGATTTGTTTGGCTTGATGGATAAGACTGAGTTGTTAGGTGAATTAGATCTGAATTATGTTGATTTAGGTACATTTACCAGTGGTGTTACCCCGACACTTTTGGGTCTTAAGGGTACTGCTACTACAGCTACTCAAAGTATGCTAAGAATTAATGCCTCGCCAAAAATTAAATTCATGAAGGGTGAGAAAATCAGACCTTGGATCATTCCAGTGGGTTTTACTTTGAACGTAATCAGTCCACCATCACAAGTTAATGCCATCACTGAGCTAAAGCCAGCGATGAACTTTGGTACGGGTGTCGATTACAACGTTTGGAAAAGTTTGTATATCGGTGCTGATGTACGTTACTTCTTGGCAACGACTCAGCTTGACGGTACCAATGTTAACGGTTTAACAGCAGGTGGTTCAGTTGGTTTTGGTTTCTAAGCAAGTCGCTTAAAACTTTAGCTGATAAAAAAGGAGGGCCTAACAGCTCTCCTTTTTTTTGTCTAAAATTTAGTGATACTTTTTTGATGATGGTGCTTTATCTTTACAGCTAGTGTTGAAAGGTCTTATCATGATTAGATTAGAATCATTTTGTTAATGTTAAATTATGCAGTTTTTTAAGTTAACGAAAGTTACAAAACTTTGATAAATTTAATTAGCGTGCTGAAGTTGCTGTCTATGAGAAGAGCTGTTACGAAAGAAATTACTCTTACATACAAAGCTAATTCTTTTAAATGTAGACAATATCTTGTAGTGCGTTTAACTCAAATAAATAATGAAAACCCTGTACCCTGAAATATCCCCTTTTCACACTTTTTTTCTTGAAACGGGTAGTAAGCATTCTGTTTATGTAGAGCAAAGTGGTATTCCTGAAGGTATTCCTGTGCTTTTTTTGCACGGTGGGCCGTGTTCAGGAACGAAGCCCGATCATCGACGTTTTTTTAATCCCGAGCACTATCATATTATTCTGTTTGATCAGCGAGGTTGTGGCTTGTCTTTGCCTTTTGGCGAGTTGGAGAATAATACTACGCAAGATTTGATTGATGATATGGAGCGTATTCGACAACACTTGAGCATCGAGCAATGGATGTTGTTTGGTGGTTCTTGGGGGGCTGCATTGGCTTTGTTATATGCTCAACAGCATCAAGACAAAGTCCTTGGGATGATTATCCGCGCGGTATTTTTAGCGCGACTGCAAGATTTAGAGTGGTTTGCAAAAGTTGGCGCCAATCTAATTTACCCTGAACAATGGCAACGACTAATTGAGAGCATTCCCGCACAAGCTCGGGAAGATGTCGTAAAAGGTTTGTGTTCGGCCTTGTGGGGTGATGATGAGGTGGCAAAAAGAAGGGTTACCAAGGAATGGATGGGGTGGGGTGGGCAGGTTGCTTTAGGTAACGATTTTAAACCCGGCCGCCCCAGCGATCATGTGACTGATAAAATGGTCAAACAAGTCGGCATGGAATTACATTATGCCAAAAATCATTATTTTGTAACGGAAAACCAGATTCTGGAAAACTGTGCTATTTTACAAAATATTCCGGCTATCATTATCCACGGCCGTCAGGATTTAGTTTGTCCCATAGAAGCCGGAATGAGACTGCATCAGGCACTTCCAAAAGCGGAATACATTATATTACCTAATGCCGGACATATAGCTCAAGGTTCAGAAATGATCGATGCGCTGGTTTCTGCGACTGATAAATTCGTGGCTTAAGCCTCTTTCATCATAACTTTATAAAATGACTCAGAAAAAACGTTTAATTATTGCCATGACTGGTGCAACGGGTGCCGTTTATGGTGTAAGGATGTTGCAAATTTTACAGGAACAAGAAGAATGGGAAACGCATCTTGTTATATCCGATGCGGGCGTGGTGAATTTAAAACACGAAATGGATATGAAGCGGGCCGAACTGTTTAAGTTGGCCGATGTGACGCATGGCATTGATGATATTGCTGCCAGTATTTCCAGTGGCGGTTTTAAAACTGAAGGAATGATTATTGCACCTTGTTCAATGAAAACCTTGGCCGCAGTGGCTCATGGCTTTGGTGATAATCTGATTTCACGATCCGCTGATGTTGTTTTAAAAGAACGTAGGCGCTTGGTAGTTATGCCCCGTGAAACCCCTTTAAATTTGGTGCATATCAGAAATATGGGCATTGTGACGGAAATGGGTGGGATTATGTTTCCACCCATGCCGGCTTTTTACAGCAAAACCGATTCATTAACAGCGATGGTGAACGAAACGGTCGGTCGGGTACTGGATATGTTCGGCGTTAATGTTGAGGGCTTATATACGCCATGGGAAGGCTTGTAACTTGTAGGAGTGGCTTTAGCCACGATAATCGTGGCTAAAGCCACTCCTACAAGTTGAACGCTTAAGATAAAAGCTTTGAGTTTTTACTGTTTCTAAACAGTAACGGTTTTTCATTGGCAGATAACGCGCTTTTAGCCGCCGAATCTACTGCTTGCTGAATAACGCCATGATCAGGTGATTTACTGCATACCGGATCGGCGTTATACATATCGCCAGTCAATAAATAGGCTTGGCAATGGCAGCCACCAAAATCCTTGTCTTTTTCATCGCAACTGCGACAAGGCTCTTTCATCCAGTCGTCGCCTCTAAAAAAATTAAAGGCTTTTGACTCATTCCAGATTTCTTCAATGCTGAAGTCTTTAACATTTGGGCAATTCAGTCCGGGTAATTCTCGTGCTGAATGACAAGGTAAAGCAACGCCATCCGGTGCGACAGTTAAAAAGGTAGTGCCCCAGCCGTTCATACAGGCTTTGGGTCGGTCTTCATAAAAATCCGGTACGACATAATAAATTTTCATTTTACCCGTAACGGTTTCTTTAAATGCCTGAGCAATGGCTTCGGCTTTTTCAAATTGTGCTTGGGTAGGTAGCAATAAATCACGATTGGCGTGCGCCCAGCCGTAATATTGGGTGTTAGCAAGTTCTAGATAATCAGCGCCCAACTCTTCTGCCATTGCCAATATTTCCGGCATTTGATGTATATTTTCGCGGTGGATAACTACGCATAATACCATCGGATAGCCGTGTTTTTTTACCAGATGCGCAACTTGCTTTTTGTGTTCAAACGAAGCTGTACCGGCGATATGGTCGTTTAGCTCTTGGCTACTGGCCTGAATGCTCACCTGAATATGATCCAATCCCGCTTCTTTAAGTTGGATGATTTTTTCTTCGGTCAGTCCGTAGCCTGATGTAATTAGGTTGGAATAATACCCCAAGTCTCTGGCGTGTTTAACCAGTTCGGTTAAATCTTGGCGGGTGAGGGGTTCTCCTCCCGAAAAACCTAATTGTACGGCACCCATTTTACGGGCTTGGGTCAATACGCGTTTCCAATCTTCGGTGTCTAATTCAGTTTGATATTTTGAATAATCAATCGGATTAGAGCAATATGGGCACTGTAACGGGCAAGCGTAGGTGAGCTCAGCTAGTAACCAGCGCGGCGGTGTGATTTTAGTTTTGATTAATCCAGCCATTTTGTAGTGCGACCTTCAGGAAAGCGGTGATGTCGTTGGTAAGACCCGACGTGGAAAATTTTTTCTCAAGATCACTGATAATTTGGGCAATATTGCGTGTGCCGTCACAGAGTTTCAGGATTTCAGCTGAACTCTCATTGAGTTCTACCATGCCTTCCGGGTAAAGAATGACATTTTTTTGTTGTACTTCTTCCCATTGCAAACGGTGGGTGCGGGAAAATTGAATGGGCAGTTCCGGGTTTATGGTCATTTTTAATGTTTGGTTTTAGGGATGGGTTTTATAAAGATAGTGTGGCAAAATCTTCAACGGCCACCTGCATGATTCGCTGTGGTTGTCTTTTTTGGTGAGTGATAGCAAGGTAGTCGTTTTCGATTTTTTGTAATACTCCCGCATCAAAGTATTGCTCACCGCAAAATGTGCATTCCAGGCAAGGTACGTTTTCAACCACTAACATCTGTTGATCTTTTTGATAAATGTAGCGTGTAGTTTTACTGTTAAGGTTTTTGTGGCCACAAAATACGCACTGTTCTGACATTATGAATTACCTCGTTCAAAAGGGTTTTTAAACTTGGGTGGTGTAGGAATATAGACGGTAATAATTACCAGTGTTTTAACCATACATCCACAGACTACATGAATGGGAATGCCGTCATCAGTAAATCCTGCGACCAAACAGCTTACACCTCGACCAGTATCTGTGTATTGTTCAAGAATACGTCCGTTAAGTAAAGCTTGTGCTACTTGAATCAATGTTAAATTATCATTTTGCCGCTTTTGGTCGCCATGCCGAGAATACCGATAATCATCATCACGTATGGCTTGTTTTATCCAGTCTATTGCAATCATAGGGCGGCTTTTGTCAATAAACTGCTGATTTAGACTAATGAAAAGGTAATGACTATTTTTCAATATTAAAATAAGGCGGCATATTGTTAATATAAGCCATATACATGGCATCTGCCATAGTCCACAACACATCCAGTTTAAATTTTAAAATTTGTATCATGCGGTCTTGCTGTTCACGGGTTTTGTACCAGTCAAGCGTAATTGCCAGGCCGTGCTCTACATCACGTCGCGCTTCAGTAAGACGTTTACGGAAATAATTGTAACCTTCTACATCAACCCATGGATAGTGTTCAGGCCAGTTGTCCAAACGTTGCTGGTGAATTTTAGGGGCAAACAATTCAGTCAAGGAAGAGCTTGCCGCTTCATGCCATTCAGCTCTACGGGCAAAATTAACATAAGCGTCAACTGCAAACCGAACGCCGGGCAAGACATATTTTAATGAAGTGATGTCTTCCCGGGTTAAGCCAACAGCGATGCCCAATTGTATCCAAGCTTCAATACCACCTGGATCACCGGGATGACCATCGTGATCCAAAATGCGTTGAATCCACTTAGCACGGGTTTCACGGTCAGGGCAGTTAGCCAAAATATTGGCATCTTTTATCGGGATACTTACCTGATAATAGAAGCGGTTGGCAACCCAGCCTTGTAATTGTTCCTGTGTGAGTTTGCCTGCATTCATCAGGGTATGGTAAGGATGATGAATGTGGTAATACTTTTCCATACCGCGCAGGGCGGCTTCAAATTCTGTTTTTGTCCATGCTTTATTGTCGTTATTAGTGTTCATGGTTTATCCTAAGTGGATGATGTGAAGAAAATAGGCTTCAGAAAAATTATAAATCAATTTCGAGTCCGTCATAAGCGACTTCAATGCCGGCGGCATCGAGAATTTTACGTTGTTCAGAATCATCGTCTAAAATGGGATTAGTGTTATTGATGTGTATCAATATCTTGCGGGCTTTAGTTACGCCGCTTAGCACTTCTATCATGCCGCCTGCGCCCGATTGAGGCAAATGCCCAATTTCTCGGGCTTTTTTATGGCTGATGTTTTGTGTGCACATTTCGTCATTCGTCCAAAAGGTGCCGTCTACCAAGAGGCAATCAACGGCTTGCATAGCAGTCATTACGTGTGGTTCTATTTCACCCAGTCCTGGTGAATAAAACACTTTCTTGCCGGTAGAGATTTGCTCAATAATGACGCCGATATTATCACCTTCGTGCGGGTCATGACGATGAGGTGAATAAGGTGGTGCCTTGCTTTTTAAAGCTTGGGTATAAAAACGTAAATCTGCAATGGCAGGGATAGTAAAGCAGCTGCCATCAACAGGTATCGAATGATGATTGACGGTGCAATAGTGTCCCAGCATAGTAAATAAAGGAAAGCCTGTGGTCAGGTCTTGTTTGACCATATCCGTGCAGTAAACGTCTAGTGGCTTGCCTTCCCTCAGCATTAACATGCCAGTGGTATGGTCAATTTGACTGTCAATGAGCATGATGGCTTTAATGCCGGTGTCGCGAATACCTTCTTTAGGCTGAATAGCGGGGAAGGCTTCAAGTTGTGCGCGAATATCAGGAGAGGTATTAAAAAGTAACCAATTTTTGTTGTCCGTACTCACGGCAATGGATGACTGTGTCCGAGCTTTGCCATTCATTGTTTTGTGACGTAAACGGTGGCAATTATGGCAGTTGCAGTTCCATTGTGGAAAACCGCCACCTGCACCAGAACCAAGAACTCTAATTTTCATATTGAAAGCCTTAAAAGAAAGGCTTGAATGATACGGGAATATTGATTTTCTGGCAAAAAAAAGGGGCTCTTAGCGAGCCCCTTTCTTAATCTACTATAGAAAATCCCAACGTTAAGTCGGAACAATTTACTTAGCGATTGTAGATATACATTGTAACTTCAAAACCGAAACGTAGGTCGGTAAAGCTTGGTGTTTCCCATTTCATCGTGAACCTCCAGTTATATTATTAAAATAATTGCTAGCTTGATCAAGTAAGCTAATTAAAAGTATACGATGAACAATTTTTTTACGCAACATTTGACATCGCTTATCAAGGATGTTTTTCTTATTGGAAAAGTGTATTATTAATTTTTATATACAAATAACAAGAAGTACTTAAATCATTGAGGAGGAATCATGGGTGGAGTTATTGAGCTGTTTTTGATTATGTTAGCTATAGCGACTGCGGCATTTGTACCATTAGGCTATTTTATTTATATATATACTCGTAAAAATGGCGAGCCGTTTGGAGAAACTGAACCGCATGGTGATAGCCATTCATTTGTAAATGACTTGGCGGAAACGGCTATTGATTTTATTAAGACGCGCCTTGCCAAAAAATAAATAACGACAGTTAATGCGGTTTTTGATGGTTAATTTTCATTCAGAAATAATCTGTTTGTAAGTCAGGTTGTGCGGTTCGTCAATCTGACTTAGCCCCTCCACAAGTTGGACAGGCAGGGTTTCTTCTTAAGTTCATTGTGCTCAATTCCATCGATAAGCCATCCAATAGTAAAAGTCGTCCGGTTAATGTTTCGCCAATACCCATAATCAACTTCATGGCTTCTAAGGCTTGAATACTGCCAATGATCCCTGTAATCGGCGCGATAACACCATTGGTTGCACAGTTTTGTAGCTCTTCACCATCACTACTATAAAGACAGTTATAGCAAGGACTGTCGTTTTTACCGGGAGTAAATACCGATACTTGGCCTTCAAAGCGGATTGCTGCACCTGAAACCAAAGGTGTTTGTTGTTTAACACAGGCGTTGTTTATTGCAAATCGTGTTGAAAAATTATCACTACAATCCAATACCACATCGGCCGCCATGACTTCAAATTCAAGTAGTTCTCCAGCCAGTCTTTTTTTTACGGCTCTTACATTGATATCCGGATTTAAATTATTCAGTGTTTGACGGGTTGAAATTACTTTATCAATCCCAATATCGGGTGTGTGGTGAGCAATCTGTCTTTGTAAGTTGGATAATTCAACTTTATCATCATCATAAATAGTAATACTGCCGACACCGGCTGCAGCAAGATACATGGCAGCAGGCGAGCCTAAACCGCCGGCACCAACAATTAATACTTTTGCGGCAAGGAGTTTTTGTTGACCCTTAATATCACAATGGGGCAGCATTATTTGACGGCTATAACGTAGAAGTTGGTTGTCATTCATAGGTAATATTATTTGTGTATTTTGATTGGAGATAATGCCAAAGAACTTGACAGTCTGCAAAAGTTCATTATCATTAGCACTCATTACCGGTGAGTGCTAATAACAAATACCCTTTATTTTAACGTTAGGAGATATAGATGAATATACGTCCGTTACACGACAGAGTGATAGTCAAACGCCTTGAAGAAGAAACTACTACTGCTGGCGGTATTGTATTACCTGGTTCTGCCGCTGAAAAGCCAAGCCAAGGCATAGTTCTAGCCATAGGTCATGGCAAGCAACTTGATAATGGTACCGTGCGCGCTTTGGAAGTTAAAGTTGGCGACAAAGTATTGTTTGGTAAATACTCAGGTAACGAAGTTAAAGTTGACGGTGAAGACCTCATCGTTATGCGTGAAGAAGACATCATGGGCATTTTAGGTTAAACCTAAACCCTTTAATCATAATCACACACTAGTTAGGGAAAAAAAATGGCAGCAAAAGACGTATTATTTGGTGATGACGCACGTGTTCGTATGGCGCGTGGTGTTAACATTTTAGCAAACGCAGTAAAAGTAACGTTAGGCCCTAAAGGCCGTAATGCGATTTTGGACAAAAGCTTCGGCGCTCCAACCATTACTAAAGACGGTGTATCTGTTGCTAAAGAAATCGAATTAAAAGATAAATTCGAAAATATGGGCGCACAAATGGTCAAAGAAGTAGCTTCGCATACTTCTGATGTCGCAGGTGATGGTACCACTACTGCTACAGTATTGGCACAATCAATCGTTAACGAAGGTTTAAAAGCAGTTGCCGCCGGCATGAATCCAATGGATTTGAAACGTGGTATTGACTTGGCTGTGACTAAAGCAGTTGAAGCGATTGTTGCTTCTGCAACACCTTGTACTGATAATAAAGCGATTGCTCAAGTTGGTACAATTTCAGCAAACTCTGACGAATCAGTTGGCAAAATCATTGCTGAAGCAATGGAAAAAGTCGGCAAAGAAGGCGTTATTACTGTTGAAGAAGGTTCAGGCCTAGACAACCAATTAGACGTTGTTGAAGGTATGCAGTTTGACCGTGGCTATTTGTCACCTTATTTCATCAACAAACAAGAAAATATGAGTGTCGAACTTGACGATCCACTTATATTGATCTTTGAAAAGAAAATTTCAAACATCCGCGATATGTTACCCATTTTGGAAGCCGTTGCTAAATCTGGCCGTCCATTATTGATTGTTGCTGAAGACGTCGAAGGCGAAGCCTTGGCTACTTTGGTTGTAAATACTATTCGCGGTATTGTTAAAGTGGCTGCCGTTAAAGCACCTGGTTTCGGTGATCGTCGTAAAGCAATGTTGGAAGATATTGCTGTACTGACTGGCGGTGTAGTTATTTCTGAAGAAGTTGGTTTGAGTCTTGAAAAAGCGGAAATATCACAACTAGGTACTGCTAAAAAAGTTCAAATCACAAAAGAAAACACCACAATTATTGATGGTGCAGGTTCTGAAGATCAAATTAAGGCTCGTGTTGTACAAATTCGTGCACAAGCTGATGATGCAACTTCTGACTATGACAAAGAAAAACTGCAAGAACGTTTGGCTAAATTAGCTGGCGGTGTTGCTGTCATCAAAGTTGGCGCTGCAACTGAAATTGAAATGAAAGAAAAGAAAGCTCGCGTAGAAGATGCACTTCATTCAACTCGCGCAGCAGTTGAAGAAGGCGTAGTCGCTGGTGGTGGTACTGCATTGGTTCGCGCATTGTCAGCATTGGTCGGTTTGGAAGGTATTAACCACGACCAAACGGTTGGTGTTAACATCTTGCGTCGTGCAATGGAAGAGCCTTTACGTCAAATCGTAGCTAACGCAGGTGACGAGCCTTCAGTAGTTTTCAACGAAGTGCAAAAAGGTACTGGTAGCTACGGTTTCAATGCAGCAACCGGTAAATACGGCGACATGATCGAAATGGGTATTCTTGATCCTGCTAAAGTAACGCGTACTGCATTGCAAAATGCAGCATCTGTTGCCGGCTTGATGTTGACGACAGAAGTGATGATTGCTGATGCACCAAGCGATGACAAAGGTCATGGCGGAATGCCTGATATGGGCGGCATGGGCGGTATGGGTGGAATGGGCGGCATGATGTAATCATGCTGTCTTAAAGCCTTATTGCTTTAAGTCTGCTTTATAAAAAACCCCGGCTGTTATTAAAACAGCCGGGGTTTTTTTATGTAAAGAAATTTTAAATAATTTCATTCTGCTTCTAAGCCAACTTAATTTGAGTCCCTCAATTTATGATTAATCCCCCAATTTTATATAGCTTTAGGCGCTGTCCTTATGCCATAAGAGCCAGAATGGCTATTTTTTATGCGGGTATTCCAGTAGAAATTCGGGAAGTGGAATTAAATAATAAGCCAGAGCACCTATTACTTATTTCACCTAAAGGAACAGTACCAGTCTTGCACCTTGAAGATAAAATAATTGATGAAAGTCTGGATATTATGCGCTGGGCATTAGCGCAACATGATCCTGAAAACTGGTTGTCATTCGATAATGAAGTCAATCTGCTTATCAAATCGAATGATGGTGATTTTAAATATTTTTTGGATCGGTATAAATATGCCGATAGATATCCAAATTACTCTCAGGAACATTATCGGCAACAGGCTGAAGTGTTTTTAACAGAGTTGGAATCCAGATTGGTTAATGCCAACTATTTGTGTGGAAATTCAATATCACTAGCGGATGTGGCCATTTTTCCATTTATTCGACAGTTCGCCAGTGTAGATAAAGAGTGGTTTCAAATGACGTCTTTTTATTCCTTAAATAACTGGTTACAAACTTTTTTAACTTCGGCGTTGTTTGGTTCAGTAATGAAGAAATAAAATTTATTTAAATTTGAATCTGTTAAAGCCAAAAGTATAAATGATTGTTTTAGAGCCCTTAGATTTTGCATGTTTCTGATTTTAAAGTTGAAAAATTTTTTACAAGTTTAAGCAAAGGGGGCTTATAAAGTAAATTAACTTCATAATAAAGAAAATACAGCTAGTTAAATGTTTATTTAATTTTATTTGTACCTTGGATCATGACAATTATTAAGCTACGCTTAAAAATGTTATTCAGGTAATGTTCAGGTAATGTTCAGGTAATGTTCAGGTACCTTGATTTTTTAAATTTATAATTGACTGGGATGTGTAATGATTTTAAAAAGACGTAAGCTTATCGTTTATCAGGCATCGGAAATGGGTAGTGAAATCTATGATGAGCTATATGCACACGATTGGGATGCGTACTTTGCAAAAGACCTCCAACAATTATCTGATTTGACAGACGCTCATCAATTCGAAGTTGGTTTATATTTTGTTGAAGAAAAATGCAGTAGTAAGCAGTGTCTTATCGGTAAGCCTTGTTTAATTAATCAGTGCGCAAACACGCAGGAATTGACTCAACTTAATCAGTTGTTTAACTTTCATGGTAAAGGCATCAATTGGATAATGGGCATTCCTACGGAGTGTAATTTTGATGCGAAGTCTAATCCTGTCAAAAGCAAGCTGATATCTGAAAATTGTTCCAACTTTATAGTGCATCCCTTTAATATAGGGCGCTTATTGATTGCATTAAATAATGCCTATGGCGTTGATGAGTTTTTGTCACCCTTTCAAAAATATATCACACACTATCCATCCAATTTTGGAATAATTGGGAATAGTCCCCCGATGGTCGATTTGTTTAGACTGCTTAAAAAAGTGGCCAATGAAGACTGCTCGGTTCTTATTGAAGGAGAAACCGGAACGGGCAAGGAATTAGTCGCCAATGCGATTCATAATAACTCTAGCCGTTCTGCACAGCCGTTAATTGCAATAAATTGTGGCGCATTTCCAAAAGATTTAATTCAGGCTGAGTTATTCGGCCATGAAAAAGGTGCATTTACTGGCGCTTTACAACGTAAAATTGGTCGCATTGAGTCGGCTCAAGGTGGAACTTTGTTTTTGGATGAGATTGGTGATTTGCCTTTTGAACAGCAAATCAATCTGTTACGTTTCCTTGAAGATAGAACAATCCAGCGCATTGGTGGTTCAGAAAAAATATCTATTGATGTCCGTGTAATAGCAGCCAGCCATGTGGATTTGAAAGCAGCCGTTCAAAGAAAAGAATTTAGAGAGGATCTTTATTACCGTCTTCAAGTGCTGCAGGTAAGAACGCCATCACTAAGAGTAAGAGAAGATGATATTGAACTGCTTGCCTATTATTATTTTAATAAATTTTCTGCAAATGGAAGTTATAAGGCAAAAGGTTTTGATACCGATTCACTCTATTTATTAAAAAATTATGATTGGCCAGGTAACGTAAGGCAATTAATGAACTGTATTCGTAATGCGCTTGTGACTTCGGAAAATCGTTTGCTGACACCAAGAGATTTAGGTATTGAACGACGGTATAAAGAGAGGACTTTGCAAACGCTTGAACAAGCCCGAGCGATTGCCGAGCGCGAATCAATCATTACTTGCTTGCGTCATACAAACAATAATATGAGTCGTGCTGCTGAAGTACTGGGTATTTCTCGTGTAAGTCTCTACCGCTTGGCCGATAAACATAAGTTAAATGCATAAAACTCGATAATAATCATTCTTATCCTAAATAAGAATAAGCTATTTCTAATAGCACTAAGAAAAACATAATCAACTGTCTGTGTATTAATTTTGTAACACTTAAAAAATACTACAAATCTAAAATTTTTTTTCGGTTTAATGATCAGTATCTGGAGTAATCATTTAATCATCCAAGGCTTTTAGATTTGTAGCGCTGCAATTATTCTCCTCATCCTATCTCACTTCTCTAGCGACAGATATATCTTGTATCGACAGTAACGTATTAAATAATACGTAAAATTGTCTGAATACCTGTGCCTCTACAATAAGTTATTACCAGTCGATGATACGTTAATTTTTGTTTGGTCTCATTAATTACTCCCGCCTCTGTAACATAAATATTACAGTCAATGCTCACGCGAAACCTAAGATGTTGCTGTTTTATGTAATAAAAGTATTACAGTCAAGCCTAAAAATACTTCTTAAAATTATTGTGAATTAATATAAATTTTATTTAAAAATCATAGTGTTGAGCGTGTTGGCACTATGTTTGCTTTCGTAATGTTAGCCGGTTGTATTTACTGGATTAAGTTTAATGGATTGAGCTTGTATCTGGCGGAAATAATAGGCTAGGAAGGAAGCATAACTAAATATCAATTTTAAATTGAATTCAAGTTACTTCTTTATATTCAGAATTCTGATTTAAATGAGGTCTCAAAATGAAAATAAATCATAAGCAAGTGTTAACTAAGCTCAATATATCTGGCTTGGATGCTTATTCAGTAAATAACGAAGAAATTGTAAGCGCACGATCAAGTAATAATACTGGCAAGATTATCTTGCGTAGAGCTATTCAAGTTGTGCTGGCCGGTTCTATGCTTGCGAGTGGTATGGCCTCGGCAGTATTGCTGGATCATGGCCCTGGTGATGCTGTAATAACTTTCCCATCGTGGTATCGCGACACTGAAGGGCTGGCACTGGGTTTATGCCGTTCGGCAACAGCTTTTTGTTTTCCACTTACTGCCAATCCCGCCGGCTTTGCGGGCAACATCGGCGATGAGGCCTTTTACAATCTGGTTGAATTCAAAAATACAGCCACTGGATCGGATTTCCAATACCGCTATCTGGGTGCGTTGGAAGCTTCGTATCTGCCAGGTCCGACGCCCACTCGCGGCCAGGAAACCGTGTTTGCCCGCATCCGTATTACCTTTAACTTTAACGATGTCAATAAAAATGGTACCTACATCGTAAGGCATCCTTTCGGTGTTCATACCTTTGAAAATGTGCAGGCGACTACCAAAACCAATTTGATTGGCGCACAAGCGGCTAACTTTTTCACGGTGGATGTTCCCTTGGGAAACGGGTTTGAAGGCGCGTTGGAAGGCCCGGTAGGCCCCTTTATTAAATGGGACTCCGATCTTCCCCTCGTTTCAGGTGCTGAAGAGTTCGTCGGTGACCCCACTATTCCACACACTTTTACCGGCAGTCCGTTTGGCACCAACTTTATTGAGATCGAAGGTCCGCTTGGGTCTAATCTGGATGGCTTAGGCACCGCAACCAGCCATATTCTCAGAGCTGATTTGGGCACTGTTCTCGGTCAAAAATGGACGGCACCGATTGCTCAAGCGTTGAAAGTAGATGCGGCTTATAAAGTCCGTAAGGCTGGCACCAACGGTGTTGATGTTTGGGCAACTTCGACGCCTAACCAAAGATTAATCGTCACGGGTGAGGGTATGCCGAGCCTGCAATTGTTCCCAACTGGCGTGGTGGCTGGCAAATATCATGGTCATATTGAGTATCCATCAACGCAAGCGGTTCCACCACAAATTACCGTGACCAACCTGAGCAGTAACCCTGTGAACAGTGTATCCATAGGACTCGAAGATGGTGTTGAAATCAGTCAGGCTAGTTTTGACACAGCAACACGTCAAATTCTCATTGTGGCTCATTCTTCTGATGAGGTTTCTAATCCCGGTTTGGCTGTAGAAGGTTTAACGGGTGTAGAGCCTACTCAGCCTGTAACCCCACCTTCAATAATTACCGGAATGACTCAGGCGCAATGTCCCGAGTCGATCACTGATACAGCTAATGTCTGTTTCTCGGGTCTTTTGCCGAACAATATAGAGCCACCTGAAAAAATTTCGGTAGTTTCAACGGAGTCAGGATTTCATGCCGATCATTTGTTGAGTATTAACGGTGCTCCGCAAAATCCGGTCAACCCACCCGATGCAACAAATATTGAAGCCCCCGGCTTTGAAGTAAGTACGGGCGGAGCAACATCACTGCCATTGAATGCTCTACCGTCAGATGCCTTGATTATTAAGCAACCGGTAAACGGCATTATCGCCCTCCTTAATGGTGTATGGACTTTTACCGCTAATGCAACAGCGACTGTCGGAACTGACAGCTTTAATTTTGTCAGACAAGCCGCTAACAATGCGCCGGTTTCCAACGTGGCTACCGGTAATCTGACACTGTCCTTTAAGTCAGCAGCGCCAACGGCTGCCGCTGATCAGTTTGCTTCGACCTACGCGGGAACTGCAGCAGCCAGAACCAAAACATTAACAATAATGGGTAATGACAAACCGGCTTCTACCAATGCGCTTGATGCCATCAATCCTGCCAGTTTGACCATTGTGACCGCACCAACCAAAGGTAATTTGGTGAAGCTTGCCTCCGGCCAAATCACCTACGTTACCAAAACCACCACAGCTGCGTCGGGTGGGGCAGATTTTTTCACGTACACGGTGAATAACTCGGCTACTCCCGCACTGACATCCAACACGACGAGAGTGGATATTACCAACTTTTCGGCGGCGGAAGCGGTTGCTGTGACCAGTGCAAGATACACCATAGCCTCAGGAAAGTGGGTTGTCGTCGGAACAACAAGCTGGTTCGGTGCCAATCTGACACAAACGAACGCCACCTGCTGGACGGGTACGGGCGCCGCTCCAACCGCTGCTACGTTGATCGGTACGGTTCCTGTTGATAACACCGGTAGTTTTCAATTGGCACCGGTTGGAACTGCACCGGTAGGTATCGATAGAGCATCCTTGAGATGTAAGACCTCGAATGGCGGATTGGCCGCCGGAGTTACGGTGGCTAAATAAGTCATCGCAGTTCTCTAGACAGTAAACTTTTGCCACCGGCATTTACACGATACCGGTGGCGAATTTTTAAAGGGCTGGGGAAGCAGATGCTTGAAGGGTAGATGTAATAAACACTGAAGAAGTTCTAATCAAATCATTCAATACCTATACCTATACCATGATTTACCTCTGCCAAGAAATTAGGCTATAACGAACACTCATAAGGAAATTAGCATGAAAAATTTAAAACTCATTAGTCTGGCGATCTTATGCGCTGGGCTAAGTTCTCAGGCGCAGGCAGCCCCGAAGTTGATTTACGCAATGGGAAATGCAGCAACGACCTATTCCATGTTTGTTGTGGATGTCGCAAAAGCTCTTAAGAACGGGTTCACTGTCGCACAGGCGCAGATTGCTCTGCAAACTGAATTAGATTTGAATACAACTGCGCCCAAATTAACCGCTTGTTATGTGGCGGGTGATCTTAATATTACCCCTGTTAATTGCGGTAACGGAGAAATGCAGTTTCGTAATGCCGATTTTTACACCTACAACATACCCTCAAATATTCCGATTTATCCAATTAGTAAAACCTTGAATCCACTGTTTCTTAAAACTCAGGGCGCAAACTTTCTTTCTTCGACCACTAATGCGGCTGGCCAAATTATTCCAGGCGATACTGCCGGACGGGTGGTGAATGTACATTTTAAACAACGGGTGGCGCAATTCGGCATGTTGGTCGATGCAGGGCAGGCAGGTGCACCCTCTGTCAGCGGCATTCAGTTTCTTGTTAATCGTCAAACAACTTCTAAGCAGATGCTAACCGGTGGCATCCCAAACTTTGTTGGAGTAGAGGACGCTGCCGGCTTTGCCGATGTCACCATCATTACCTCGGGTGAAATCGGTTCTACAACCGAAGCACGCGCCTGGATTGCCGACCATTTCTCTTTTGTGCCTTTGGCCGCTTTCTAAGGAAGATAATCATGAAAATTAAATCCGTACAAAACAATTTTTTATGGACGGTTTGTCTTGGGACCTGGTTACCTTTTGCCGTAGCCAATGCAGCACCCCAATACAGTGTTTCCGACCTTGGTAGCTTGGGAGGTATATATAGTATAGGCTTGGGTGTCAATAACAGCGGATTGGTCAGTGGTTTCTCGCATCTTGTCGGTAATATATCTGAACATGCTATCGTTGGACAGGCTCTGTCTTTGCCGCAAGATCTCGATAGTTTGGGCGGAAGTTACAGTCAAGCCTATAGCATTAACAACTTGGGGCAGGTGGTTGGTTCCGCAATGCTTTTGGGAGATACGGTTTATCATGCGTTTCAATGGGATGGTGGCGCTACTCCGCCATTGGTTGCGCTTAAGGATCTCAAAGCGTTAATTGCTTCAGGTAATAGTCGGGCCTTTTCGATTAATGACAAGGGGCAGGCTACGGGCTTTTCGTCTACTTCTATTGGCACCGAGCACGCAGTCATTTGGCAGAATACCGGTGTGATAACGGATTTGGGTACTCTTGATGGAACCGGTAACAGCCACGGTAATGTTATTAACGCGACCGGCGAGGTCGCCGGCTTCTCGTCGTTAACCGGTAACAAGTCTACTCATGCCGTTTTGTGGTCCAACGGGACCAAAAAAGATTTAGGTACTTTAGGCGGTAGCCATAGTGCCGCTTATGGCATTAATACACTCGGCGAGGTAGCGGGTAGCGCCACAATCGCATTGGATGCCGCGCAACATGCCTTTTTGTGGCAGCCTAACCAGGTTCCGCAGATGAAGGATTTGGGTACCTTGGGCGGTGCTTTTAGTGAAGCGCATGGTATCAGCAGAAACAGCGATGTGGTGGGTGTTTCGACTACCGCCAATAATGCCGTTCAGAAAGCTTTTCTTTGGCAAAGTGGTTTGGGTCTTCAGGATCTTAATACCTTGATTGACCCTGCCAGCGGTTGGACACTAATGGAGGCGCAAGGCATCAGTGAAGACGGCACTTATATTACCGGCGTCGGTATGTTTAATGGTGATCGTCATGCCTTTTTGCTCAAGAGCCTTATTACAGATACCACGCCGCCTAAAATCAGCTTTTTAATTACACCGTCAGCCCCCGGCGTATCCGGTTGGTATCAGACGGTGCCAAGTTTAACTTGGTCGGTGACGGATTTAGAGTCGGCCATTTCTTCCAAGGTCGGCTGTATTGATGCACCCTTGATCAGTAATACCATTACTGCAGGCCAAGTATTTTCTTGTGTAGCGACCAGTGCGGGTGGCACTGCGCTTGCAGTAAACACCCCCGTACTTAAAGTGGATGCCCTGCCGCCGGTATTTGCAGGTGTTCCGGTTGCAATTACAACAGCGGCAACCGGTTTGACGGGTGCAGTGGTGGCTTACACATTACCCACCGCTGCGGATTCCTTCTCCGGTGTCAGTCCTGCCGGTGTTAGTTGTTCACCGGCTTCCGGCACTACTTTCGCTATCGGGTCCACTCCCGTTAACTGTTCGGTTAGTGATCTTGCCGGAAATACCAGCAGTGCCGGTTTTACGGTGACTGTCGCCGATCAGACCGCGCCGCTAGTCAGCTACCAGATTTCACCTGTTGCACCGGCCTCCGGTTGGTATAAAACGACACCGAGTGTTGCTTGGTCTGTGACTGATGCAGAGTCGGCTATTTCGTCCAAAGTGGGATGTGGTCTGATACCTGTTAATGCTCAGACACTTTCATGTACGGCAACCAGTTCCGGTGGCACTACCGGTCCCATAGTAACGCCTGTGCTTAATGTAGACACCACGTTGCCAACTTTTGTCGGTGTTCCTGCCGCGATTACAAAAGCGGCAACGGGTTTGGCCGGCGCAGTGGTGACTTACACGACCCCCACTGCTGCGGATACTTTTTCCGGTGTCAGTCCAACCGGTGTTAGTTGTGCCCCAGCCTCCGGTGCTACTTTCGCTATTGGGTCCACTCCCGTTAACTGTTCGGTTAGTGACCTTGCCGGCAATACCAGCAGCACCAGTTTTACGGTGACTGTCGCCGACCAGACCGCGCCGCTAGTCAGCTACCAGCTTTCACCGGTTGCACCTGCCTCCGGTTGGTATAAAACGACACCAAGCGTTGCCTGGTCTGTGACTGATGCAGAGTCGGTTATTTCGTCCAAAGTGGGATGTAGTCTGATACCTGTTAATGGTCAGACACTTTCATGTACGGCAACCAGTGCCGGTGGCACTACCGGTCCCATAGTAACGCCTGTGCTTAATGTAGATGCTACGTTGCCAACTTTTGTCGGTGTTCCTGCCGCAATTACAAAAGCGGCAACGGGTTTGACCGGTGCAGTGGTAACTTACACAGCACCGACTGCTGCGGATACTTTCTCCGGTGTCAGTTCTGCCGGCGTTAGTTGTGCCCCAGCGTCCGGAGCTACTTTCGCTATTGGCTCTACCCCTGTTAACTGTTCGGTTAGCGACCTTGCGGGCAATACCAGCAGCGCTGGTTTTACGGTGATTGTCGCCGACCAGACTGCGCCATTGGTCAGTTATCAGGTTACGCCTGCCGCGCCTGATGCCTCCGGATGGTATAGATCGGCACCCAGTGTTGCCTGGTCTGTCACTGATACGCAGTCGGTTATTTCATCCAAACTGGGTTGTATTGATGCACCTTTGGTAGGTAATACAACGTCTGCAGGTCAGCTATTTTCCTGTTCGGCAACCAGTGCGGGTGGTACGGCAGCCTTAGTGACTACACCGAGTATAAAAGTAGACACTACACTGCCTACCTTTATCGGTGTTCCTGCGGCGATCACAAAAACGGCTACCGGTACAACCGGTGCAGCGGTGACTTACATCGCACCGATTGCCGCTGATACTTTCTCCGGTGTCAGTCCTGCCGGTGTGGCTTGTGCTCCTGCTTCCGGCGCTACTTTCCCGGTTGGCAGCAATACCGTCAACTGTTCAGTTAATGACAATGCCGGCAATAGTAATAATGTCAGTTTTATTGTGACTGTCGCCAATCAGAACTTGCCAGTAACCAATCCTTCTGTTTCGGTTACCAGGGCTGAGTGCAAGAGGATGAGTGCGACAACAGGTGATTGGTTAGTACAAGGCACCAGCAGGAATTCTATCAACAATAATATCCAACTGTATTCGACGGCTACTGTTCCGCTTAACTTGGGCATTAATACCTTTAATGCACCTGTTCCTGTGATTAATGGTATTTGGCGGTCATTTAAAAAATCGGGTAAGGCCTGCACTTTAACGCCGATTAGTTTGCGATCTTCGGCTACAGGTAAGGTGATGGAGAATATCAGAGTGATTGTAAAGTAAAGACACTATTGAAATTATTGTAATGGTTTGTTTTTAAGAGGGTCTTGTTCGGCAAGATTTTTATTAAAAAATATAATCTAAATTTTAAATTTAGGAGCGCTGAACACATCCAGTCTGGATTTGTTTAGCGTTACCTTAAATAAAAATGAAGTAGTTTAAAGATGGTTGCTTCCCTTTGGCGGGGCTTATTAAAATGTTATGAGAGGAATTTAATATGAAAAAAATAATAAATTTTAGCGGCAACAAAATTGTTGAAAAACGATGTCGGGAGTTAGGTGATAAAGCTCAAAATCCGGGTTTTTGCCAATTTGGTTCAAGTTTGCCGGTAGTCAATAGCTCCTTTGTAATGACTGTCAGTAATCCTGTGTCAAATTTAGGCGTAGCTATCGCCTTATTGACGGGTAGTTTACTGTCTGCAGGTATTGCGCAAGCTGCGGTACTGACTGTTCCTTCCGGGCTTAGTCAGCCCAGCCCGTTATCCGGAGCCAAACCCTTTAGTGCTCGCGTAGTACTGTTCGAGGAGTTCGGTTTACAGGATTACAAAGACTCCAATGGTCTTCCTAAAGAGGATCTTGGCAAGACAACACTGCCACGTCCCCTCGATTCGGCAGGTAATGTAGATTGTACCGGTAATGTCGATAATGCCGGCCTTGATTCGATTATTCAAAGCAAAGGCGTGTATCCATTGCCGGGTGAATATGCCCATACCGAAAAGGATGCTGACGGTAAATTTATCCACGCCAATCCTTGGTCAGACGATATTAAAAATTGTGATCCAAACACAGCCGCTTTGTCATCCATGCCTATGGATGGTCGTCCGGGTGAAGATGATTTTAAACATCAACGTTGGAATGAGTTCCAACCGGTCAAGTTTTTTCAAGCCATTCAAGCCGGTGCACGCACCAGCGGAGGGGCGCGCGACAAGTTGCAGTTACATGGCTATAGTCAGACCGTTGGCAAATGGAGTGAATTTGGCCCCGGTGGTCTTAACTATAATACCGTGACTTCGCCTTATCTACCCGGCGGTCCGCTTGCCAGTACGCTGATTGGTGATAAATTTGCTCCTGCTGAAATCAGCGCAACAGGCTATCTTCCACAATTCGAAGGTACAACCAAGGGTATTGATGTCCGGGTTCATCCTTTAATGCCTGTTCAGGACAAAAACTCGGTATGGACTTTTGATGGCACTATACCACCCAAATTGTTGATGGCTCGTTACGGTGAAACCATTTTGTTCCGTCACCATAATGCGTTGCCGATTGACCAAGCGACCAATAATGGTTTCGGTACCCATACCATCAGTACTCACGAGCATAATGGTCACAATCCTGCTGAAAGTGACGGTTTTGCTGGTGCTTACTTTTATCCGGGGCAGTATTTTGACTATCGTTGGCCGATGGTATTGGCCGGTCACGACAGTATTAACACGGCGGCAACCGACAAACGCGCGGCAATGCCTTGTACGCCGGGAGAGGTCATAGATAAAGTGACTTGCCCTGCAACCGGTACTATTCAAGTGCCTGGTGATTACCGTGAAACCATGAGTACCCATTGGTTTCATGACCACATGCTCGATTTTACTGCGCAAAATGTCTACAAAGGCAATGCGGCGATGATGAACTATTATAGTGCGATTGATCGCGGCAATGAGGAAATCAATGACGGCGTAAACCTGCGTTTACCGAGCGGCACGGCGAAAAGTTGGGGTAACCGCGATTATGACGTTAATTTGGTATTGGGTGACAAGGCATTTGATCTGTTTGGTCAGCTTTACTTTAACCCATTGATTACCGATGGCTTCTTGGGTGACGTGATGACGGTAAACTGGGTCTACAAACCTTATATGGACGTTCGTGCCCGTAAATATCGTTTTCGTATGCTTAACGGCAGTGTCTCGCGCTATATGAAGATTGCTGTTGTTGATCAAAATGGTGTACAGGTTCCGTTCCACCAGATTGCCAATGACGGTAATATCATGCAGCACGCGGTAGCCTATCCCAATACGGCAGCGGGAGAAGGTCTGCCCACACAGGCTATCGCCGAGCGTTATGATATCGTGGTCGATTTTGCGCCACTGTATGCCAAAGGTGTCCGAAAAGTGTATTTGGTCAATCTGATGGAGCATGCAACCGGAGCGGGTCCAAAGGTCAAGCCAATTACCGTGGCCGCCGCATTTAACGCCTTTAACGGTGCGAAAACCACCTACAATAGCACTGATTTGGCTATTGGCAAGTTTATGGAATTTCGCTTGCGTCCGTTATCTGCGGGACAGGTTGACAACAGTTTAAATCCTGCCGAGTACACGGAAACCGTGGTCGATGCCAAGACTAAGAAAACCGTACCCGGTAAAGTGCTGTTGCCGTTACCAACCTTTACAACTGCTGAACTGGCTTCCGCCAAACATCGTACCTTTATTTATGGCAAAAAAGCGGACACGATTACTGATGGTTTGCCGTGGACTATTGCTACTGATGGTGGTGACGGTTTGAACGCTGATATTGATCGTATTTCAGCAGCGCCAACCAAAAATTCGGTAGAGATATGGCATTTGGTTAACAACGCCGCTGGTTGGTCGCATCCTGCCCACATCCATTTCGAGGAAGGTCAAATCATCAAACGCAACGGTTTAACACCGCCGCCTTGGGAAAGACTGGGTCGTAAGGATATGTATCGCATCGGGCCTGAAATTAATTCTTCTGGCGAGATAGATATAGCCATTCGAGTCCGTGACTTTACTGGTACCTATGTGCAACATTGCCATAATACCCAGCACGAAGATCATGCCATGCTATTACGTTGGGATATAGAAAACGCCGATCATGCCAAATGGGTGCGCACACCCTATCCGGAGTGGGGTGGTGTGGAATATGATGCTGCCGGCTTAGGGACAACCTACAAACTGCCAACGGCTGATACAGGCAGTACTACCACCACGCAGGCCAAGAAGTTGGTTATACCTGCAGCTTTTGGTCAACGTGCAGCGGATGTTCCAGTAACATCCGTGCCTAACCCTTAGGTTGTTTGGCTTAAGGAGCTATATCGATGAATGCGAAGTTCGCAAGAGCAGGTATTAAAGCCTTCTTGATCTTACTGACTGGTCTCGCGGTGAACTTGGGGTGGGGCAGCCTGGCATGGGCTGCCCCACCAGGTTCTGCTTGGGGAGCTAATTATTTCCCGAATGTGGAGTTGGTGACCCAAGACGGTAAAAAAGTTCGTTTTTATGACGATCTGATCAAGGACAAAGTGTTTGCCATTAATTTTATCTACACACGTTGCACCGATAGTTGCCCGCTGGAAACCGCCGCACTGAGAAAGGTTCAAAAGGCGCTGGGTGATCGAATGGGGAAGGATGTGGTGTTTTATTCAATTAGTATTGATGGTGTTCGGGATAAACCTGAGGAATTAAAAGACTATGCTGAAAGATTTAACGTAGGGCCTGGTTGGACCTTTTTGACCGGTCGTCCGGAAGATGTCACTTTGTTGCGCCAAAAGCTGGGCATGTATCGTAGCGATGGTCAGGCTGAAAAGGCGCTTAATGAACACGGCATCAGTATTTTGATGGGTAATGAACAGGCAGGGCAGTGGATCAAGCGTTCACCCTTTGAGGAAACCAAGGCTTTGGTGCGTGTACTGGGAACACGGTTACAAACCAAATCCGTAGTTACCTCGACGGGTCAACACGAGGCAATTCGGGTCCCGGCTCAGTCTAGTGGTGAGGCGCTGTTCCGTTCCAAGTGCGAAGCTTGTCACAGCATAGGCAAAGAAGGGAGCTTGGGTCCCAGCTTACAGGGCGTTACGAAAATGCGTGACAGGGCTTGGTTGACACGTTGGATTAAAACGCCTGATAAAGTACTGGCTGATAACGATCTAATTGCAGTGGATTTGTATAACCGTTACAAAAAAATAGTGATGCCTAATTTAAGGCTTAGTGATAGAGAAGTAGAAGAGTTGATTAATTATATGGACGTAAGTAGCAAGGCAAGTAGTATGAGTGTAACTGATGAAGCGCTGGTTAAAACTCAAATTCATTAAACTTTGGATATCCTTAATTTTTGTACAAAAGTAGTTGAATAGTTTGATTTATAAAATAATGCCGTTCGAGGTTTGTAAGCCTCCGACTCAAACTTTTGAAGGCTTTACAGCTTTCAAAGCTTGAGTAACGGGGATGTAATCCACGTCACGTTCCATAATTGATTAATACCACCACAAATGCCTGGAGACATTTTTGGTGGTACGCGAGGTAACCCAGTAAAAGTCTGGTAGTTCATCGTATTGTCGGGCACGAAAAAGCATCTGAACATTGATGTTTAGTATTCGTAATCACTTAACCTGAAAATTAGGTGAGGCAAACGGTGTATTAAATTTGTAACAGTTCAAAACAATAGCTGATCCAGTCTTTTTTCTCACGCAGTCAGGTGTTTGAAGATACATGGTAAGAACTTGCAATACCCCCGCAAACCATTTAGTAATACCCCATTTCCCTGTATTTAAACGATTTCATCTTCTAAATGATTGGCACATGATTGCAATTATCCTGTGTCGCAATCAGTTTGCCCTGCCCCATTCTGCTAAATTTCCCATTTTAATGTAACACAGATATTACAGTGATTTTTGGGCTGATTCTTAAGTCCTGTCGCTTGTGTATCAAAAACATTACAGCGCCTCCATTATCGAACCGGTTTGTTTTTTTTATAAAACGCATTTAATTAATAAAAATCATTTGGTTATGTGTTCTGGCATAGCCATTGCTAAAGTAATGATATGCCTGATTGGGTTGGATCTTAATGTGTTTAAGCCCCATCGGCTATAAATAATGGTTTTTGTGTATTGCTGATAGTTAATTCCAAAGTGATATCTAAAGGTTCAAAGCAACAGTAAATATTTAAAAATCAGTAAGGCGTCAAACGTCAGTTAGCAAGCAATGGAATGCTTTATTAACCAACAAGAAGGCATTTTGTATCTTCTTGGTTATTAATTCCAGAGTAATGAGCAAAGGTTCAAATCAATAAAAAATTATTTAAAAAAAGGGTAATCAGGTTACCACCGCGTAATGATTAACCCAACCTGTAGATTACTAAAATCAAGGCAAGTTGTGGTAGTGCAATAGTTTAAATTTGAGAGGAATGTGTCATGTTTAAAAAAATTATAAAAGTGACAAACTTCAGTCTTCAAGAGAAGACTGTTGAGCGTTATATGAAAGAAGTCAGAGACATTGAGGCGGCTGGTGTGTCGCGACGGGATTTGTTTAAAATGGGTTTAACCGCCGGTGTGGGCGGGCTGGCAGCGATAGGCGGGCGTAATTTCCTGCCTAATCTGGCGGAAGCCGCCACTACGGGAATCATTAGCCCTCCCTGCACCAAACCTTGGTCTGAGCCGCTGCCCATTCCCGGAACGGCTGTTTCCGTGGCTAATTTTGCAGGGCCACTTGGAGACAAGGGTCAGTGCTCGGAACCGCATAATATTTATAACCCCGGCAAAGGGCCTATTGGTGATTATGAGAATTTTACCGAGGCACGATCAGAAGAACATCAACGCTGGGATGAACTAGGCGGTTTTGCGGCTTGCACCAAATATGAATTGATGGCCAAGGAAATTGACTGGAATTTTTATTCCTCAGCCGAGTATCCGGCTTTTAATTCCAAAGTGTGGACTTATGTCGACATGAATCCTAATAGCAAAGGCGAGTTTGCTACCGGCGTGTTACGTTTAAAGGCGCAATATGGATCACCAGTACTAATGCGCATGTACAACGGGTTACCTAAAGAGGGCCGGGATACGCAAGGTTTTGGCATCAGTCAGTGTTCACCGCATCTTCACAATGCCCACAATCCGCCGGAATCCGATGGCGGCCCCATGCGCTTTTTTGATTCCGGCAAATGGTGGGACTACTGGTATCCCAATGTCCGTGCCGGTTTTGCCAGCACCCACAAGACGGGCACTATCCGTACCGACGCTGCAAACCCGAAGGGCCTATGGTGCCCCGGCGATTGGAAGGAAACCCAAAGCACGTTGTGGTTTCATGATCACCGGATGGATTTCACGGCCTCCAATGTTTACAAAGGTTTGGCTTCGTTTTACACCTTGTTCAGTAAAGATATTAACCTGGATACCGATGATGAAACGACCGGCTTAAGGTTGCCCAGCGGTCAATACGATATACCGTTGTTGTTTACTGATAAGGTGCTGGATCAAACAGGACAGATGTTTTTTGATAGTTTTAACATCGAAGGCATTATTGGCGATCAACAAACCGTCAACTTCAAGATTAAGCCTTACTTGACTGTTGAACGCCGCAAATACCGGTTCCGTTTTCTGGATGGCGGCCCTTCACGCTTTATTGAGTTGTCGTTAAGCAGTACGAATACAAAGGTGCCCACAACAATGACCCGAATCGCCAACTGCGGTAATTTGTTACCCAAGGCGCAAGTGGTTTCCAGTATCCGGTTGGGCGTCGCAGAACGCGCAGACGTTATTATTGACTTCAGTAAATATAACCCGGGTGACGTGATTTATCTGGAAAACCGCCTTGAACAACTAAACGGCAAAGGCCCCACCGGCAAAATTTTAGCCTCAAGCACTAAAACTCAATTACTTAAGTTTATAGTTTCAACGGCTACTACCCTGCCTGTCGATAACAGCGCAACTTTGGCTACGCTACAAACCCAGGTGATGGTGCCATTCCCGGATCGCACTAAAAACCCAATTAAAATCAAACGCAAATTTGACTTTGGCACCAGTAACGGCGCCTGGGTGGTTAATGGCAAATTTTTTAGCCCAAACCTGATTAGCGCCTATCCGATAGAAGGCTCTCAGGAAGAATGGACACTGACTTCTCCGGGTGGCTGGGCGCATCCGGTGCATATCCATCATGAGGAATTCCAGATTACCTCCCGCAACGGTAAGGCGCCCACGGCACTTGATGACTTATCCAGAAAAGATGTAGTCAGAATTGGTGATGCGGCGCAGGGTACGACAGGGACAACAAGCATTACTTTCAACATGCAGTTCCGCGATTGGTATGGAGATTACCCGATGCACTGCCATAACGTCGTGCATGAAGATCACGCCATGATGATTCGCTTTAAGATCGTGCCGCCTACAGATCCTAATGCCGGCAAATAATGCGTTTAACTTAACTATTAAAGAGTAACCACCCATGAATAAAAGAGACTTTATTAAAAATATGACCGGCGCTTCGTTAGGGGTTGCGGCTTCAGCCTTTATTCCAGAGAGCTTTGCTATTCCTCTTACTACGGTTACTGGCAACCAGGCTAGCCGCAGTAAACGGACTTTCCCCAACGTTCCTGTGGTAACGCATGAAGGAAAAATCGTGCGTTTTTATGATGATCTCATCAAGAACAAGACTGTCATGATCAACTTTACGTACACCAATTGCCAAGGTATTTGTCCCGGTATGACTGCTAACCTGGAACAGGTTTATAAAGAATTTGGTGAGCGCATGGGCAAGGATATTTTTATGTATTCGATTTCCCTACAACCAGAACACGATACCCCAGCCGCTTTAAAAGCCTATACCGATATGCACAAAATTAAATCCGGTTGGACATTTTTGACCGGCACCAAAGCCAATATTGAACTGCTCAGAGAGCATCTGGGATTTAAGTTTTCTGATCCGGGACTGGATAAGGATAAAAGTCAGCATCTGGGGGTTGTCAAGTTTGGTATTGAATCATTGGAGCGATGGGGCATGGCACCCGTTTTGGGTGACCCTAAGTACCTGGCTGAATATGTCCGCTGGATGGAACCCAACGGCAGTCGCCCCGTACTATCGGAACTGATTGGTTAAAAAATCGGCTCAAAACCGCCAGTTTGTAAGTTGGAAAGGCGAAGCTGCGGATTTCTCCGCGCTACGCGGAGAGTGCTGTGTCGGGTCGCCGCACAGGATTTAAAATCATTAAGTAACTTGGAAGATATTCTGCCATGAAATTCAAAACCCTCACTATTGTAATGGGCCTGGCTAGTTTAATGGTCACTACCGACTACGCAGTCGCAGCTCAAGGTAATAACCAAAACGGCATTAAACCGGCTATTTTTCCCGTTAGCCCCACGACCCCGCCCCCGGCTGTGCCAACGCAGTTTGATGTGACCGGTTATATGCAAAATGCCAGCATTGACCCCTATGTCTGCACAGGGTCCGGTAGCACCATTGATCCGCGCCTCTGGGGCGGTCGGGTAACAGTGAATGGCGTTGAGATCATCATTCCATGTAATACCATTCTTCAGATGCCGGTCACTTCGATGACGTGGGCGGAGCTTTTTGATCCTGCCCTGTCACCGGATAATACAACAACGCCTGGAACTTCAGGTTTGGCCCTGGAAGATAAAGTTTCAACTGTGCTACCCCAGTCGGAGTCGATGCCTGCACCGGCTTATGAAATTCATGTTCAAGGTAATATAGTCAGGGACTCGGTCACGGGTGACAACCAGCATATCGCCGGCCTGGTTTTTATCTCCCAACAAAGCCTTAATGTCGGGCAAGGTTATATCAAATCCATTGATTACACAACCGGTGAACTTTGCGTTTCCGCAGGTATGCCCATTGACGGATTTCAGGGGCAATCAATAGCCAGTCCGGAATGTCTGGCACCCGATGCCCGTGTCAGGATCAACGATCCTGTAGGCCGTTTTGGCTTAAAACATGGCGGCCCCGGCTGTCTTTTATTACCTGAAGCAGAGCGTTGTGATGTTGAAGAAATCAATTTCGACCCACGATTTACGGCTGATACGGATAATCCGACCATTCATGCGTCGACGGGTTTCCCTATGTGCGTTCCAAGAGCCTTTCCCTTTGGTTCAGACGGCGATACGGATGCGCTTTGTCCACAACAGAACCGGCCCAAACAAGGCGGAAGCGCTAAATGTACCAATTTGCCTGTCGTCAATGGCATCACCTTTCCCGCTTTTCCGGCGCAAAAGGATGGCTATTGCCACAGCTTCGTCATGAACGCATTACCCACTACTTCTGCGCCTCCACCCGGACCTTGCGGGACGATCGGAACAGATGTCATTCCTTGTACAACCAGCCCAGATCGGCAAGCGCCTTTCGAAGTGGGTGATTACATTGATTACTCAGGCACGATGATGGTTGATGGCTACGGGTTGAATCCATCGGTGCCCTCACCCTATTACATTTCTGCGCATACTATCAATGATCATGTTGGCATCTATACCTACCCCGGCACCAAGCCGGCTTATGTAATGATTGAGGGTTTGCTAGCCGGGACTAATGCGTTGCCGATCCAAAATATTCCACAGGAAGTGACCTCAAGGATTAAGGTTGAAGGCTTTACTACCGACCCCAGCGCCATGGTTGATATTTTTGCAATGGATGTTGATAAGGTAACTGGGCTTGTGACTGAACGCTTGTTAAGCAGCGTCAATCCTTCCGGTCCACCGGTCATCGGACGCGTCCGTTTTGTGCCGGCCACAGGCGCTTATGCTCCCGCAACCCGAAATATGCGCATCGTTAGCCGGTCACTTTGCACAAGTAAAACAGTGCCTTGTTATATACCCCAAGCTTATCTGGATCCCAAAAATCCTGCCGGCAAGTACGCCAACGGCCTGGTTGCTGGTCAGTATAATGCGCCCAATTTTGAGTATATTTTTCCTGAAAATCTGTTCCTGGGCGATCCGGTATTACCCAATAATTTTCAGGATTTGGCGTTTCTGGCTTGTGGTTCCGGCCCATTGACTACACCGAGTGCGGGTAGTAATCCGCCGATTGTAGCGGCACTTGACCCTGCGCCTTGGGCGCAGCCTATGCCTGCGCCAAACCAATGTGCTGGGAAGTTGGCGAACCAGTTGACTGTCCCTGCAACACAAACACCTGATAGGGTAACTGTCCTTAATGCTACCTGGGACAACAAACAAAACAAAGGCAAACTGACAGTTACTGCGACTTCTTCACTACCAAGCACTATGCCTAACCTGCAGTTATATGTACAGGCTGTTAGCGCATCCGGCGCCCTGATGGCGGGTGAACCTCAACCAATGCAGTTGGTAACCAATCCTGCTGTAGTTCCGGTTGGCGGGTTGCCCTGTCCGGCAGCCAATAATCCCTGCTGGAAATATGATGCGACCGGAACCATCGTCGATCCCCTGCATCCGCGCGGTAATCCGGCGTTGCCCACTAACATTTATTCACTTCCCGAAACAGTCAAGGTGTATTCAAGCCGGGGCGGGGTTGGGAGTATTGTTCCAACACTCATTTGCGGTGTAATCACCACCAATACGGGAATTGTAAATACATGCCAGTTCTAATTATGAACCAGCTTTCCGGGAGAATTCATTGTATGAATATTATCACTAAATTTTGTCAAAAAACCCTGCCATGCGATTTGGCATCGGCTGCAGTTTTGGCGGGCATGACATTGATGGTTGCTTTGCCTCAACAGGTGTTGGCCGTGGCTACCGCCAAGCCGACACCGCTACAGGTATTTTGTGACGCCAATGCCATGAATACGGCGGCTTCTCCGGAAATGCCCGGTTCGCTTAAATGTACGCCCGTGCCTGAACCCTATACGGTTGATGATGCCGGCAACAAGTCGTCAATATCACCCGCAATCATTAAAAACAAAGCGGCATTGATAGCACTCGGCAAAATGTTATTCTGGGATAGTCAGGTAGGCAGTGACGGCCTTGCCTGCGCGAGTTGCCACTTTCAGGCGGGTGCGGATAACCGCGTGAAAAATCAGATCGATCCGGGCTTGCGAAATGCTAGTGACAAGTTTGCCAGTAACGGCGTGACGCCCTTAGGCAATGTTTTTGATTTCATGGGTTCTTACCCCAATACGCTTAATCTGGATCCTTTGCTGCCTACCTCCGGAAAAGGGCCTAACTATACCTTGAAAAAGAAGGATTTCCCTTTTAGGCAATATCAGGAACCGGTTAGTCCTGTAGCCGGTCAACCCCTTCAGGCTGACCGCAATGCGCCGATTACTTTCGATAGTGATGATGTCGTTTCATCACAAGGCGCTCTCTATTCAACCTTTAATGGTTTGACACCGTCAGGAAAAAAAGAACGTTGTAAAAAAAGGTTTCCTACATCCGGGCCCAATATGCCGCTGTTTAATGTGGGAGGGAACTCGGTTAGGCAGGTTGAACCCCGGAATACACCTTCTGTAATTAATGCGGTTTATAATTTCCGTAATTTCTGGGATGGCCGGGCAAATAATGTGTTTAACGGACTGGATCCCTTTGGCCCGCGGCGGTTTTTTAATGCGGCAACGACTCCACTTAACGAGATCTACAGTAAAAATGCGAGTGGCATTCCTGTAGTAAACAGGGTTGCCATCTATAACGCCAGCCTGGCATCCCAAGCAGTTGGTCCGGCACTCAGTAGCTTTGAAATGTCTTGTGGCGGCAAGGACTTTCCCGAGCTGGGGAAAAAAATGCTGGCGGTCAAACCATTGGGCAAACAAAAAGTGGCTGTTACCGATAGCGTATTAGGCCCCTACACAACCGCCGCCGGGGATATTAAGCCTGTAAATACCTATAAGCTATTGATACAAGGCGCATTTAACAATGCCTATTGGGATGTGCCGGATACGCAAACCATAGAGGGTTATAAACTCATCGAAAACAACTTTTCCCTGTTTTGGGGCTTGGCAATTCAAGCCTATGAAGCAACCCTGGTATCCGATGACTCCCGCTTCGATCAGGCAATTAACGGCATTGATAAACTCACTGCCCAGGAACAAAACGGCCTCAACCTGTTTATGCATCAAGGTAAATGCATTGCTTGTCACATGGGCTCAGAGTTCAGCGCTGCGTCGGTCACGCATGTGGAAAACGCACTGAACGCGCCAGACATCGGTAAATTTACTGAGCGCATGTTAATGGGGGATGGCGGGTTCGCGCTTTATGATGCAGGATTCTACAATATCGGTGTGCGCCCCTCTGCAGAAGACCTGGGTGTAGGCGCAGATGATCCTTATGGTAATCCCTTGTCATTCTCGCGTAATGCAAAAAGAAATGCACCACCCCCTTATGATCCCTATGATCTTAATGCCATACCCGTTGATAATCCGAATATTACCAGCTTATCGCCAGATCCGTTTAAAACAGATTCTTTTCTTTTTCCTATAACGGATCCCGTCGTTACTGACGAGCGTGATGCGGTCGATGGCGCATTCAAGACATCGACCTTACGTAACGTAGAATTAACTGGGCCTTTCTTTCACAATGGCGGTCAGGCAACTTTGGAACAAGTCGTTGAGTTCTATAACCGGGGCGGCGATCGCAAAGACCAGTTTCAGTTAGACCCAAACTGTGGTGGGGCGCTGGTAATTGATGGCATAGTTGCCGGTGATCCAAGCACAGGATTGATTGATGATTCCGGTTTTCTGGGCGGCGCTTCCGGACAAGCTAGTAATCTTGCTCCTGATATGGCAGGTGCCAAGGATTTAATTACTACAGTTTGCAATCCTGGTCAACCGCCGCAAGAAATATTGAATTTGAGCAGTTCGGACGTGGCTGATATAGTCGCATTTATGAAAGCGCTGACCGATGACCGCGTCCGTTGGGAAAAAGCGCCTTTCGATCATCCTTCATTAACGATACCAAATGGCCATGTAGGGAATGAGAATAAAGTGACCGGAAATCCGGCAGTTGGGCAAACGTTGACGCTACCAGCGGTAGGCGCCGCTGGACGGCAAGCTAAAAATTTGCCGGCACTGGTATCTTTTGATTCCGGGTTGAAATAAGTTTACTTTAGGGCTTGGAGAGTAAAAGATAAATCCGCCCAATTTGAAATTGGGCGGCTATAAAGTAAAGCAATAATATTATTTTTCCAACCCTATGAAATCCCAGATTTTGTGAGAAATGGTTGAGTTGGCTTGTTCCAGTACAGGTGGGCCGTTGGGGTAGTTTAGATCATAAACACGAGTTATATCGGCGGCCAGATCTAAAAGGTTAAGCTTGGTGTAGGCTTCCTGTAAAATTTGTAAGGCATAAGGAACAGCTGGGGTTCGTTCATATTTGTCAATAACTGTTGATGCTCTGTCTATTGCAGCCACATAAGCTTTACGTTTCATGTAATATCGAGCAACATGAACTTCATGCATCGCAAGATTGTTCCTAAGCGCAATCATACGCAAACGGGCATCTGGCAAGTACTTACTGTAAGGAAAACGTCGAATCAATTCTTCAAAATTCTTCAGCGCATCTCGGGCACTTGCTGTATCACGTTGTGAGGTGTCGGTGGGTAGAAAGCGATCAACAAAGCCAATACCTCGATTATAATTAACCAAGCCTTTTAAATAGTAGGCATAATCTACGCCGGGACTTCGAGGGTTTATTTTAATAAAGCGGTCAGCGGCAGCAATTGCCGAATCAGGATCGTTATTTTTAAAATAAGCATAAGCTATATCTAATTCAGTTTGTGCCGAGTCTTCACCGAAAGGGTAGCGTGATTCAAGCGATTGATAAAGTTTGATAGCTTTATCATAACTGCCTGCATCTACCGCCTTTTTGGCTTCCGTACGAAATTTATCGGCTGTCCAGTCAACATATTCATCTTCGTCTGACGAGCTGGAACCGCCGGGAAAAAGGTCCCGTATTGACTCTCCGAGTGAACCGCAGCCTTGAAGAGAAAGGCTTAAACAGCAAATAAATAAAAATTTAATTAAAATTAATCGCATAGTGCTAACGACAGTTGTAATATTAGAGGTTTTCTCACAGGATAAACGGCGATACTTGGTATGGTTTTCGATCCCGCGAGTATAACTTAACATTGGGTTATTCAGAAGAACTTGTTATGACAAGATTAACAGCAGAAGTACCTTACGAAATGGCGGGTATGCGTTTAGATCAAATACTTGCCGAACTGTTTGCGGATTATTCGCGCAGTAAATTGCAAACCTGGGTTAAAGCGGGGCGGGTGCAGGTCAATAGCTTAACTCTTAAGCCAAAAGATAAGCTTGAGGGTGGTGAAGTGATAACACTGGATGCCGAAGCTGAAGTAGTTGTCACTTCGGAAGCAGAAGCAATTCCTTTAGATATTATTTTTGAAGATGAAAGTCTTTTAATCGTCAATAAGCCGGCAGGCTTGGTTGTGCATCCGGCGGTCGGTAACTGGAGTGGCACACTATTGAATGCCTTGCTAAATCATGATTCAAGCCTGGAAACATTGCCTCGGGCCGGGATTGTGCACAGGATTGATAAAGAAACCAGTGGATTATTGATGATTGCAAAAACATTGCAGGCGCACAATAGCCTCACTCAGCAATTGCAGGATCGTGCAATTAACAGAGAATATTTAGCGATCACCCGAGGACGAATGACGGCTGGTGGAACGGTAGACGAGCCTATAGCAAGGCATCCAACTGATCGTAAACGCTATGCCGTTAGAGAATCCGGCAAAGATTCTGTTACCCATTATCGTGTGGAAAAGCGTTTTACCCGCCATACTTTTGTTCAGGTTAAGCTTGAAACCGGTCGTACACATCAAATACGTGTGCATCTATCGCATATTCGTTTTCCGTTAGTTGGTGATCAGGTATATGGAGGGCGCTTTCAAATGCCTGCCGGTTGCAGTGAGTTGCTGGAAAAAGAATTACGTAGTTTTAAGCGTCAGGCATTGCACGCGGCAAAGTTGGGCTTGCAGCATCCTGTCACGGATGAATATTGTGAGTGGGTGCAGCCTTTGCCGGATGACATGGTGCGTTTATTGGAAGCCTTGGCGGATAATGAGTAAAATTGAACGTTGGTTAGAACCTGATTGGCCTGCCCCAGCTAATATCCATGCCGCGACCACATTGCGGACAGGTGGTGTTAGTAATGAAGCTTTCTCCAGTCTTAATCCTGCCGCACATGTAGGTGATAATCATGAGTGGGTCAGGCAAAACAGACAAATAATTAATGATATGTTGGCTTTGCCTGCAGAGCCAGTTTGGTTGGAACAAATTCATAGCAATCGTGCCGTTGAAGCTTTAGATACAGGTTTATTGCATCAAGCCGATGCAAGCTTTAGTAATCACGCAGGTGTCGTCTGTGCAGTAATGACTGCCGATTGTTTGCCGTTGTTGGTCTGTTCTAAAGATGGTTTACAGGTGGCCGCGATTCATGCTGGTTGGCGGGGATTGTTGGCGGGTGTGATCAGAAATACTTTAATCGCTATGGACGTTGAAGCTCGTAATAAGGATTTGCTGGTATGGTTAGGACCGGCCATCGGGCCTGATTTTTTTGAGGTTGGAGCTGAAGTGCGTGAAGCATTTCTGGAAAAATCGGTGGCATTTAATGATGCATTTAAACAGCAAGGGAAGGACAAATGGTTGGCAGATATTTATCAATTGGCGCGGATTGAATTGGCTGCCCTAGACATCGTTGAAGTTTATGGTGGATCATATTGTACTTTTACAGATCATGAGCGTTTTTATTCTTATCGTAGGGATGCGCAAACAGGGCGAATGGCCTCGTTAATTTGGAGAGAATAACAAAGTGAATTTATTGTTATTAATTATTATCTTTACTGCTGTCGGTGGTGTTTTAAGTGTGATGGCTGCCTCTGTTTTTTTATTACTGCGGGATCATCACAGAAATGCAGTTTTGCCACACGGGATTAGTTTTGCAATCGGTGCATTACTGGCTGTTGCTTTTTGGGGGCTCATTCCCGAGGCTTTTGAAAAAATTAAGCCGGAGCAGTTTCAATCATTATCCGGAACAATATTAGCCGGAATACTCGGATTTTTTGTACTGGAAAAGTTGTTGATTTGGCGGCATTGTCATTACGGTCGTTGTGAGGCTCATGGTGATGATAGTCAGGTTGATCATCATGGTCACAGTCATGGGCACGGTAGAGTTAAATCGGCAGGTGCCTTGATTATTTTAGGCGATAGTATTCATAATTTCGTTGATGGTGTATTAATTGCTGCTGCATTTTTAACAGATGTACAGCTAGGTATAGTTACTAGCCTAGCGGTTGCTGCACATGAAATCCCTCAAGAAGTTGGTGATTTTGCAATTTTATTGGATAGTGGTTATTCTCGAGGCAAAGCACTTTTTTATAATGTACTTGCCAGTTTTACGACGGTATTAGGCGGGGTGTTGGCTTATTTTAGTTTGGAGGATTTGCATGACAGTCTGCCATACTTTTTGGCGTTGGCTGCATCAAGCTTTATTTATATTGCAGTTGCTGATTTAATACCTTCATTGCATACCAAGACTGATATGAAGACCTCTTTACAGCAAATTGCATTAATAGCGGCTGGTGTCTTGTTGATCTGTTCATTACACGGTATTGCGCATAATATGGAAATTTAGGTAAAGGGTGATAGGCGCTTCTTTTGCGTCTTTCACCCTAGTGATTGCTATTAAGTCTTTACATTGGGCTCAGTTCTGCCGGTTCGTTTTTTAATTTCGCAAAATTGTTCAGCAAGTATTATCAAACTTCCCAATGCCTCTTCTGCATCTTGATTATGTCGTGTAGCGTCAGCTTCAAATCGTTCTATATAAATCCGTAATGTTGCGCCAACAGTACCTGTTCCGGATAAACGAAAAACAATTCTCGAGCCATTTTCAAAGCCTATGCGTATGCCTTGGTTTTTACTGATGCTGCCGTCAATAGGATCTTCATAGCTAAATTCATCGGCGTATTTAACGCTATATTCGCCAAAAACCTGACCAGGTAATGTTGGCAATAAATCTCTTAAATGATCGACAATATCATTGGCTATAGGTGTTTCTACCGCCTCATAATCATGGCGGCAATAAATATCCCTGCCAAATTTTTCCCAGTGCTCATGCACAATGTCGGCAACGGACTGGCGTTTTACTGCAATTAGATTTAACCAAAATAATATGGCCCATAAGCCATCTTTTTCACGGACATGATCAGAACCAGTACCAAAGCTTTCTTCACCGCATAGTGTTATTTTCCCTGCATCTAGCAAATTACCAAAAAATTTCCAGCCAGTCGGCGTTTCGTAGCAAGGAATGTTGTATTTGGCTGCAACGCGGTCCACTGCTTGGCTGGTAGGCATGGATCTGGCGACACCGCTTAAGCCTTTGCTGTAAGCTGGAATCAAACGGGCATTAGCGGCCATAATCGCTAAGCTGTCGCTGGGGGTTACAAAAATATTGCTTCCGGTGATCATGTTACGATCGCCGTCGCCATCAGAAGCTGCGCCAAATGTAGGTGCATCAGCGCTAAACATGCGTTCGGCAAGTTCGTGTGCATGGGCTAAATTAGGATCAGGGTGGCGCCCCCCAAAATCTTCTAAAGGTTCTGCATTGATAACAGATTCAGGCGTCGCACCCAAAATATCGATCAGTATTCTTTTTGCATAAGGTCCGGTTATGGCGCTCATGGCATCAAAAAGAAGTGTAATGTATCCTGAGCTGATGCTTTCTTTAAGAAGATTAAAGTCGAAAATCGATTGCATGAGTTCGGCATAATCAGTAACCGGATCAATGATTGTGATTTTAAGGGTGTCAATTTGTTGCGAACCAACAGTGTCTAGGTCAATATCCGGGATGTTAGTGGTTTTATAATGATCAATAGATTGGCTACGAAGATAGAATGCATTTGTGTCTTTTTCGGGAGCCGGGCCGCCGTTGCCAGCATTGTATTTAATACCAAAATCTTCGTCCGGGCCGCCAGGATTGTGGCTGGCTGAAAGAATCAGCCCTCCAAAGGCATTATATTTTCTTATGATGTTCGATGCTGCTGGAGTAGACAGCAATCCACCTTGTCCAATGATAAGTTCGCCGAAACCGTTCGCTGCAGCAATTTTAATGATGATTTGAATGGCTATTCTGTTAAAATAACGTCCATCGCCACCTAATACCAAGGTTTTGCCGTTAAAATCTTCTAATGAATCAAAGATTGATTGAACAAAATTTTCCAGATAACCGGGTTGTTGAAAAACTTTGACTTTTTTTCGAAGTCCTGAAGTTCCTGGATTCTGGTCATTATAAGGTTCTGATGTGATAGTTTCTATTTGCATGTTTGATCCTTTTGAGTAAATACAGTGTGGTTGATAAAGTACACCAAATTTCTTATCTAATGTAAATTTAATATGTTACGAATTTATTTATTATTGTGTTTTAGTTTAGTCTCTTTTACAGCGTCTGCAGAACCTGATGTTTGGCTTTTGGTGGATACTCATGCGCGTAAAATTGAAGTTAAAAAGGGAGAGCTAACGCTTGAAACTTTAAACTCAATTGCTATTGGTCGAGGAGGGGCCGGATCAAAAAATCATAGAGGCGATAATATAACGCCTTTTGGTAATTACAGGATAGGCTGGATTGGAGAAAAAAGTAGCTTTAGACGTTTTTTTGGGTTAACTTATCCATCTGCAGAGGATGCAGAAAATGCTTTACGTAAGGGAGTTATTGATAGGCTCACTTACGAACGGATTGTGACAGCTCATCAGGCCAAACAAATACCGCCTCAGAATACGCCCTTAGGCGGCCAAATTGGTATTCATGGTCTAGGAAATGCGGACTCTAGAATCCATCAGACGTTTGATTGGACTCATGGTTGCATCGCATTAACCAACACCCAGATTGATCATTTAAGTCAATTGGTTGAAGCGGGAACTGTGGTTAAGATAAAATAAAGCTGGAATATGTAACAAATAGTGGTAGAATCATTGCCAGCTATAATGTTTTTTTGTAGTAATAACTCTGACTAAGGAAAATAATATGAAAAAAGTAATAAAATTATCAATGATTGCAATGGTAGCTAGCTTAGTTGTTGGTTGCGCAACTAACTCTGATATCGAAGGTCTTCAATCACAAATTGATGGATTGAAAACTTCTGTAGCACAAGCATCTTCTGATGCACAAAGTGCACAAAGTGCAGCTGCAGATGCAGCAGCAAAAGCTTCAGCTGCAGAATCTGCTGCTAACCGTGCTGCTCAATATGCTCAAGACACTAACAGCAAATTGGACAGCATGTTCAAAAAATCAATGATGAAATAAATCATCATTGCTTTTTAGCTGAAAAAGCCCGGCGGTTTTACCGCCGGGCTTTTTTTATGCCTTATTTTCTCCGCCGAATAATTCAATCAGGCGTGGCAGGAAGCTTGACAGTTCCGCGGACATAATCGAAAAATCCACATCAAATTGAGCCGCCTCATCGTCTGTTTCAATATCAGCGACTTGGTCTTGAATTAAGTCAAGAAAGCGAAGTCGTTTAACCGACAAATTCTCATCTATAATGAAAGAAAGTCGGTCTGCCCAACTAACGGCCAGTTTTATAACTTCTTTACCGGTATCCAGGTGATTTTTAATTTCAGGCAATGCTAAGTCATGGCGTTTACAGCGAATAATACCGCCAGCCTCTTCGGGTGAGCGCAACTCACATTCGTCTTCGATGGTGATATCGTCAGGTGCTTTATTATTAAGCAGCCAGTCAGTCATAGTTGTGATTGGTTTATCGATCGTATTAAGTGGTACCGCAGGCAATGAGCCAAGAGATTTACGTAACATACTAAGCAAATCTTCGGCGCTTTTTGCAGAAGCCGCATCCACTATTAACCAACCTCCTTTGGGGTCTACATAAGCGTATATCTTACGTGTAAAAGTAAAGGCTTTGGGCAGTAAATCAAAAATAATTTCATCCTTGATTTCAGTGCGTTCTTTTTTTGATAATTTACGAGCTTCATGCTCTTCTTTTTCAATGATCTTTTCCTGAACGATTTCATTAATCACTGCTGCCGGAAGGACTCTTTCTTCTTTTTTTCCACACAGCATTATAAAACCATTAGTATTATGAACTAATTGCTGGCCTGTTTTACCTAAGGGCGAGGTCCAGCCAAAAGTAAACTCTTCATGAGAGCCGCAGGTGCGAAAAGCTAGTGGTTCAAGTTTTTGCTCCAGTTCTTCTGGAGTCAAGGTAAAGGCTTCGGTAAGGCGAAAAACACTAAGATTTTTAAACCACATGGGTAATTGATATCCTAAATAAATTATGACTGTGCATTATCGCAAATTTATGACGACTACTCAGTAATAAAATAAATGACCACGGATTTACGAAAATTAAATAACTGTTGGCTAGTTCGTGAAGGTGGTCAACTTATTTGGGCGGATTGGGTGGTTGTGCGTAATTTTGAAAAAGAAGTTTATTGGCAACTTTATGATTTTATTCTCTAAGTCTGAGTTATTATAAACGCGAACAAATAGTTGCAAGTTAACAGTCAGTGAGATCAATATAATAACAAGATGTCAGCTATAGAGGGGTTTTCCCCCATTGCTTCAGGTAATTCAAGTATTGTAATATTGGGAACTATGCCCAGTGAGACTTCATTACGCAAGCAAGAGTACTATGGACATAGCCGAAATGCTTTTTGGTCCATAATGAGCATGTTGTATGGCTTTAATCATGAGCTTGATTATCGGGGGCGTAAAGAGATGCTCATGGAAAATGGTGTCGCTGTCCATTGATTAAGTAACGTTAAATGGTAACATATATAACTCATTCATCCATAAAATGGACATTACAATGAGTAAGTATATTACACCACAAGAAGCACAGAATATGTTTGGCTTTCATCCAAAGACCTTAAATTGATGGGCGTTAGCTGGAAAAATTGAGTTTATCAAGTCACCGGGAGGGCACGCTAGATATTCAATTGATTCTTTACAATCAGTTTCACACAAAGAAGATAACCGGAAAATAATTCTTTATGCCAGGGTATCAACGGGTACAC
>JAPLRP010000091.1 GCA_026399095.1 Methylococcales bacterium
AGCCCGGCAAGAAAGTGGATCAAAAGTCTGGATTGAACAAAGCAATATTAGACCAAGGCTGGTCGATGTTCTTTCAGATGTTAGCCTACAAACAAGACTGGAACGGTGGCATGGTGCTAAAAGTTGCGCCACATCACACCAGTCAGCAATGCCCGACTTGTCACCATAGCTCAGCACAAAACAGGCTCACACAAGCTGATTTTGTTTGTACCGAGTGCGGATATACTGCCAATGCGGATGATGTTGGCGCTATAAATGTAAGAACCCGAGGACACATGGCGTTAGCCAGTCGGGAGTTAGCCTGTGAAGTGAACGGCGCAGTAATGCCGTCAGCAGCAGGAACCAGCGGTAAGCAGCGATGCAAGACCGCTCCTAGTAAAACAGGAATCACCGTCTCTTTAGGGCGGTGAGGATGTCAAGAAGTTCATTATGTCTACAGATACAGCGCTAACTGCCTAAATAAATTGAGACCTTTGCACGAAGCCTGGAAAAATCTTTCACAGAAATAGTGAATCCCCGCATAATATTTAGGTGGCAGTTGATGTAAATCTTTTTTTCTTTGATGTTCACGATCTTTCTTTGCTGTAAGTATTATTTTCGAGTCGCCGCCATTACCTCATAGGGAGCGACCGATTTCTGTGCGCAGAGTTATGGCTGAAGTAAGCTCTCCCATTATTTGGAATATCTGCAGATATAAGATAATCAGTTATGAATTACAGCTCTATTCGAATGATGTCCAGTTATGCTTTGTGATATCAGTAAATGAGACGCGAATAGTAGGTGAAATCGAAGTATTATCTCTCTGAAAATCCAAAAGAGCATAAAAAGAAGAGCCATCATCACGTTGTATAACTAATTTACAACTTTGTTTATTGTTATGTTGCAAGATCTTAAGGTTATGTGACTGCCAGTGTTCAGATTCTTCTTGAGAAAGAAATGAATCAATGTTGCGTCCTAATAACTTACTTTTATCTATCCTAAAAAGTTTCGTAGCAGTCATATTGGATGCTGTGATTACTCCTTTATCGCTCAGTACAAAATAACCAACAGGAGCAAAATCAAATAGATGGGAATAAAGATCATGCGAGTGCATCAATTCAATATAAGTGCTTTGCAACTCATTATTTTTGATTTCAAGTTCTTTTTCGTGATTTTGTATTTTTTGATTTGACTCGAAAAGTTCTTTTTCTGTTTGTTTCTGCTCGGCTATTTGAATATTAAGTGGTCGAAACGCCAGAAAATAAATAACAGGGAAAGAGAAGGCTGAGAGCAAAGTTGCATCTAAAAGAGCTCCTTGCCATGGTGAAATTATTGGTAAAAGGTCAAGTAAAAACATAATCAGCATTTCTCCTATAAAAATGGAGAATACTAACGTTATGAACAAATATTTGGTGGAAATAAATCCATTAATCTTCTTCATGTTATGTATTGCAAATCAATATTTTTTGGTGATAGTTGAAAGCTTGACGTTTTGTCATTACTGATTTTTAAGAGATTAGAGGAAATACCAAGTCCAGAGGAGGTAAAGTACATTTAGTAATCTAGTATTGGCACCCAGGAAAAGTAATTTTGAAATCATAGCAATTCAAATATCCTAAGTCCACAATTACCGCCACTGGCGGCTGGAGTAACTTTAAAAAATCATAGAGAGACTTCGATTAATCTCAAATCATGGGCAATCGAAAAACCAAAAAGTAAATGTCCTTTAGCTTTTGGAGTAATTTACTTTTTAAAGTATTCAATATGCTTATTGCCCTTCATAAGCTTTGTTGCGACCACTTTAGTATCTGTCAATCAGTCAGGCTAGCGCTTTTTGTTGGTAGAGCATTTAGCTTTTGCAAATAACAATGATTTGCATTTGCATATTTGTCACGTTAGAATTAATTAACTGAAAAGATGAGGATGCGATTATGAAGCATAAGGGAAAACCATTAGTAAAAACAGCTGTGTTAACGGCATTAATCACTTTAAGTGTGCCTGTTAATGCATTGGAAAAACCACAAACTATGGAAGATATGTGGAAAATAATCCAGGCACAGCAAAAGCAAATTGATGAAATGAAAGCCAGTATGGCTAAAGGGGAAAGTAAAGTTGCGAACAGCAATTTGCAAACACCTGAGACAAAAGTAGCTACCGGCAATGTTCAGAATTCCGAGGCCAAAATTAATAAGGTGGTTAGCCCACAAAGCGCTGATACTCAAGTCGCTAGCAGTGCTGTGAAAAAATTGGAACGAAAAACGGATGTCTTGAGTCAGGAAGTCGAGAAGTTACGGACTAATTTGGCTATTCCTGAAGAGAAGCAGCTTAAAAGCGCCTATGGTATGGGGCCTGCGGCATCAAAGGTTTATCAGGTCGGTAAGGGATTGTCGATTGGTGGCTATGGAGAAGCTTTTTATCAGGATGTGGTTAGTGATCAAGGAAAAATGAATGCTGATGGTACGCTTCAACATCCTAGCAATGCTGATCTTGAGCGTATCGTTATGTATTTAGGTTACAAGTTTACTGATAAAATTCTTTTTAATAGTGAAATTGAGTTTGAACATGGTACTTCTGGAGAAGGTGATGAAGTAAAAGGTGAGGTGTCAGTTGAATTTGCTTCGTTGGATTTTTTTATTGATCCTCTCGCTAATGTTCGTACGGGCCTGGTTCTAATGCCAATGGGGTTAATTAATAGAATTCATGAGCCGCTCTTTTATTTTGGTAATCATCGACCTGTTGTTGAGCAGGTAATAATCCCATCTACCTGGCGAGAAATGGGGGTTGGTCTGTTTGGTGCCATAACACCTGAACTAAATTATACGGCTTATGTCGTTAATGGGTTAAATGCTGAAGGTTTTAGTTCGGCAGGTATTACTGAAGGTAAAGGCGGAGGCAGTCAAGCGCTGGCTGAAAATTTTGGATATGTTGCGCAACTGAATTATGATCCAGAGGCACTACCTGGCGTAAATGTTGGTGGTTCTGCGTATGTTGGTAATTCCGGTCAAAATCAGGCATATAATGGTCAAAAAGCCAATGTTTTTACCCAGCTTTATGAATCTCATGTGCAATGGAAATATCGAGGCTTGGAGTTTAGGGCGTTAGGTTCATGGGGATTTATTAATGATGCCGGCACGCTTAGTGCTGCCAATTTAGCCATTAATAATGGTCAAGGAGTCGTAGGTTCACAAAATTACGGCTGGTATTCAGAAGTTGGCTATGATGTATTGCCTTGGTTGATTAAAGATACTCCACAATATCTGGCCCCTTTCTTCCGCTATGAAAAGCTGAATACGATGGCAGGAACACCTGCAAACTATCCTAATGATCCCACTTTGAATCAGCACATTGTTCAGTTTGGTTTGCAATACAAGCCTATTTCTCAGGTCGTAATTAAGGCGGATTATCGTAACTTTAGTGCTGCATCCGGCAATTTACCGGATGACTTTAACCTTGGCTTTGGTTTTATTTTCTAGGAGCGAGGAATTTTTTCATGCATAGCGTATGATATTCGCTATCTCGATTTCCAGGCAGTCAAACTGTTAGCAGACATTATCGTAGTGAGATATTATTAGTAATAAGAATATCTCATGACCTGTTTGGTTTTTGGTAGAAAATTATAATACAATCAAAGCGTATAGCATTGATGAATGGATATCTATTATGAAAATAATTAAGTTTATATGTTTTGGTTTACTGTGGTTCGTAATAACGCCTAGTTTGGCTACTATTTTTTATAGTAAGACTGAGGCAATGGAGTTAGCATTTGGAACGGGGGCACAAATAGAGTTGTTATCGTTATTTCCTGATGAGGCACAGACGGCTAAAATAGAAAAAGATGCTAAAGTTAAATTAGATTCCGGCCTGTTTACTTTCTATGTAGGAAAAAACCAAGATAAGATATTGGGTTATGCTGCGATTGAAACGACTACTGTTAGAACCAAACCTGAAACCTTGATGATTTTGTTAACACCCGATGGTGAGCTAAGTAAGGTTATAACGCTTGCTTTTCATGAGCCCCCTGAATATTTGCCGCCTCAAGGTTGGTTTGATAAGCTTTATAAGCGTCCACTGTCAGAAATGGATTTCAACAAGGGCGTTGATGGTATAAGTGGCGCAACATTGAGTACACGCTCAGCAATCAACGGTATTCGAAAAGTGATGGCGATTTATCAAGTCATGATAAAAAATAAGGTGCCAGAATAATGCGTTATTTTGTAACCGGCGAACAACAGCGTAAGTCTTTATTAAATGCTTTGGTATTAATGTTTCTGGGTTATATCGCTTTGCTGTGGCTGAGTAACGCTTTGATGTATTTTCATCATATGGACTTAAAGCCTAGTTCAGTGATTGCTTATTATTTAGGATCTGAAGAAAATTTCACGCAGCCAAGAAGTTATCAGGGTATGTTGGAAGTTTCGCATTTTCATCTGTTTTCGATGGGCATGTTAATTGTGACATTAACGCATTTAATGCTGATGACAGACTTCTCTGTACGGTTAAAAATTTGGTTGAGTGCCTTAACTTACCTTTCAGCATTAGCCGATGAGGCGGGCGGTTGGTTGGTTCGGTTTGTTAATCCGCTATTTGCTTATTTTAAAATTGCTGCATTTTTATTATTGGAATTTTCGTTGGCGGCGTTGTTGCTTGTCGTAATCGGTGCGCTGATTCGTGCCAGAAGCCAGTTGCGACAAAGCAGTTCTCAGTAATAAAATAGGCAGTTGTGCATATATAGGCTGATTTTCAATTAGCTATGAGAAGAAATATAAAAGCTTAAATTTGTGACTTTACATAAAGTATAACGCGCACCTTATACTTTCAAGGTGCGCGTTATAAACTGCTATCAGTTATTGGACAGATAGATAGCTGCAGCAATAGAGATAATTATTAATCCTATAGCCAGAGTTATAAACACTATTTTGGGGTTATTTATTTTTAATAATCCGCCATGCTTGATTTTTGTAATGTTAACGCCTTCAATTTGGGCGTTAATGGCTTTAAATTTACCTCGATTATCTTTACCTACTTGGTAATGAATGATATCGCCTGTTGTCGGCCTGCGACTCTCACTGCTTAGTGAAGAGATATGTATAAAAATATCTTTTCCGCCATCATCGGGTTTTATAAACCCAAAGCCCCGATCTTCTTTCCATGTTTTTAAAACTCCCTTAACCATTCTTTTTGTCATAAAAATTATTTTTTTGTTGATTTAGCATATTGATTTCTGATCACCCCTTTAAATTGGATAATTGATGCTCCTGTTTGTGTTTTCGGTAGAGACTTGATTGTTTGATTGGACAATATTTAGTTGGATTTATTTCTTTATAATGATTTTATCATCAATAATTAGCTCAGAAATCCCACCTAAAGAGCCTAGGACAGTACAACTAGCTTTTTTGAAGCCGCCGGTTTTAATGTTTTCACCTTCCCACATTAAAGTAACGTAGGTTTCTTTGTCACTTTTAGTTTGTGATGGAAAATAGACTTGTTCCCCCGTTTTTTCTTTAATTATTTGTGGGCATTTATCATTTGCCATTGTCTGTATTGCGACGAGATTTCTGATTGATGATGCGGCTTCTCTTTGTTCATTAGTTTCATTTTTACTGGTCGCCACTAAAATAAAACCTGCAGCAAAAACCCCAATAACAGCTAATACAATTTTCATTGTTTCAGACATTTTTATATTCCTCTATATTGTGTAACAAAAAGTCGTTTTATTGACTACAAAAATACGCTTTAATTCTATGCGAATAAACCATACACGGCAATTAAAGATAATTGGCTTTAGATGATGAACTTATATCTATTCATGTCTCTCCCACTTAGGTTTAAGAACTACTGGTCTAATCAAATATCAACCTGAACTCATTGATCATTAGCAATATTAATCAGCGCAGTAACCGCAGGGTAATCTGTTTTACCAGTCGCCATAACAGGAATTGATTCTACAATTAAAATCTTCTTGGGAAAATTGATATTGGAAACGCCTGGAGATGCAGCGATTAGTTCACTAAGTGTAGCTTTTTTTTGAGAAGTGAATAGGATAATATGCTCTCCTTTTTTCGCATCCGGCACGCTGATTACAGCATGATGTCCATCCGGCCAAGCATTCATCGCCAGTTGTTCTACAGCGGCTAAGGAAACCATTTCGCCACCGATTTTGGCAAAACGTTTACTGCGACCCCGTATACTAATAAAACCTTCATCATCAACATGAACAATATCGCCAGTATCATACCAGCCCTTGCCATAAATTGATTCAGGAGGAACTAGTTTGCCTGGGTTCTCTGCCAATAGATAGCCCAACATGATATTCGGGCCGCTAACGTGCAACTGTCCAGCATCATTGATTCCAGGTATCGGCTGCAGTTTGTAATCCATGCAGGGCATAAAGCGGCCTACAGTACCTGTTTTATGATAAAGCGGCGTGTTAACTGAGGTAATTGGTGAGGTTTCTGTCGCACCATAGCCTTCTAGGATTCTAATGCCAAATTTATCAGCCCAGATTTGGCGCGTATTTTCTTGTAACTTTTCAGCTCCGGCAACCACATAACGCATATTATAAAAGTCATAGGCGTGTGCTTTTTTGGCGTAAGCCGTTAAAAAGGTGTTGGTGCCAAACATGATGGTAGCGTGAGTTTCATAAGCAATTTCAGGGATAACGCTGAAATGCAGCGGGCTTGGATAAAAGAAGGTTTTCATGCCATTTATAATCGGTAGCATGGTACCAACTGTAAAACCAAAGGAATGAAACATGGGCAGGTAGTTGAGCACAATATCCTTGGCATTAAAACTTATACAGGCTTCCAATTGTTTAAGATTGCCAATGATGTTGGCGTGTGAAAGCACTACGCCTTTGGGTGTGCCTTCAGAACCCGAGGTAAATAAAACCACTGCCGGATTATCAGGGCTTAATTTTTTATAACTATACCAAAAAGCCGTAGTCTTGCTTTTGATTAGTGCAGTAAATTTGTCCAGCGCAGAAATGTTTTTGGCCAAATCTTCAAGATACACTAATGAGCAATGTTTGCTTAGCTGGTTAGCCTCTTCGTTTAAATTACCCAGTTCTATAAAGCGGTGAGAGGTTAATACCGTTTTAACTTGCGCTGTTTTACAAGCAGACAGTATGCCGGCTGAACCCATAGAGTAATTTAGCATCGCAGGAATACGGCCGTGTAATTGTAACCCTAAAATAGTGATAAGCGTTTTCGTGGAGTTGGGCAGAAAAACCCCCACATTTTCACCGACAGTAGTTATATTTTTTAACGCATAGCCAATGGCGATACTACGTGTGATTAAGTTGTCATAAGATAAGGTGCTGCGATCAAGGTCTTCTGCTATTTTATGTTTGCCACCGTGTATCTTTCGGGACTCAAGGAGGTTGGAGAAAATGGATTGGCGATAAGGACTGGTAGTAAACATCATTTTAGTCATGATGTCTGATAAAAGATGACCACAGTATTCGCGGCGAGCTTTGCCCTTTAGAGACTTTGGTGCTGAAATATGTTCAGGCGGTAAAACATGAATAGTGATTTTAGGAAAGAAACGTAAACGAACGATTCTGTGCAGCTTTGAAAAATGCGTATATTGAGCGCCCGATATACGTACCGGTAGAATGGTCGCTTGGGATTTGTCGGCGACCATGCCCGTTCCATCATAAATTTTCATTAATGAGCCGGTAACGGTGATTCGGCCTTCGGGGAAAATGACGGTTTTGGTGTCATTTTCAAGATGATGAATCAAATCTTTTAAGGATAAAGGGTGCGTAGGATCCATTGGAAAAACTCGTGATAATCTCAAGAATGGTTTTAGCCACCAGCGTTGAGAAATTTGTGTGTTTATCGCAAAAGTTATTTGGTCGGGTAAAAATACACCGAGCAATAAAGGATCTAGAAAAGAGGTGTGGTTAGCTATAATTAACACCCTTTTTCCGGCTTTAGCGTAATTATCCAAGCCTTTTATTTCGACTTTGTATAAAAAAATCAGTAGCCAGCGTAAAAAAAATTTTAGCATAGGGTTTCAATCAAAGATTGTTAATAGGTATTAAAAGGTTCGCTTAAAATGCCAGCAGATGCCATTAGCGGGTGGGTAAAAGTTTTCGCATAATACTACAGCACTAAGCTAGGTTGATAAACCTGTTACTGTAAAACAATAAGCTTGATTATGATTAACCAAATTTAAATGTTTCGATTTAACGTAAGATTTAATGATAAAAATATAATGGAGTCCTGTCTAATTTAAAAAACACTTTGTCTATTAATTGTATGTTGATTGATTATTCACTATTATGGCACTCCTGAAATACCAATCCTTTTACTCAATAATACAATGGAGATAAGATGAAATTAATAACAGCGATAATTAAACCATTCAAAATGGATGATGTGAGGGAAGCATTATCTGATATAGGCGTTGCTGGTGTTACCGCAACGGAAGTGAAAGGCTTTGGTCGCCAGAAAGGGCACACCGAGCTATACAGAGGCGCAGAGTATGTCGTTGATTTCTTGCCCAAGGTTAAACTTGAAATTGCTGTTGCTGATGATATGGTAGAAAAAGCAGTCAGCACCATCGTTAAAGCTGCAAACACTGGAAAAATTGGAGATGGAAAGATATTTGTTTCTAATTTAGAAGAGGTTGTTCGTATCAGAACCGGCGAAACCGGTGAGGATGCAATTTAGAAAGATGTGTTTTATCTCCATTAAAAAGCCTTTATTAGGCTTATTATTACTTCCAAATTTAGCGTTAGCAGATCAACTAAATCAAGCCAATACAGCGTGGGTATTAACCTCAACAGCATTGGTTTTGTTTATGACAATTCCTGGCTTGTCATTGTTTTATGCAGGATTAGTTAGAAGCAAAAATGTGTTATCCGTACTCATGCAATGTTTTGCAATTACTTGCATAGTTTCGATTCTTTGGTTGGCAGGTGTTTACAGTTTTATTTTTACCGATGGCGGTGAACTCCAAAAGCTCATAGGCGGCGCTTCAAAGATATTTCTTCCGGGTATAAATACGTCTGCATTAATAGGTGATATCCCGGAAGCTGTTTATTTTATGTTTCAAATGACTTTTGCGATCATTACACCTGCCTTAATTGTAGGTGCTTTTGCAGAGCGTATGAAATTTTCAGCTATGCTTTGGTTTAGCTGTTTGTGGTTAATTATTGTATATATGCCGATTTGTCACTGGATTTGGGGTGGCGGTTGGTTGGCTAATTTAGGTGTAATGGATTTTGCCGGCGGTATTGTAATTCATGTTAATGCGGGTGTTGCTGCTTTAGTTGCTGCTTTGGTTTTGGGTAAAAGAAAAGGTTTTCCAAACACTGCCATGCCACCTCATAATATGACGATGGTGGTCACAGGCGCAGGTATGTTATGGGTAGGTTGGTTTGGTTTCAATGCCGGTAGTGCTTTAACAGCAGACGGACGCGCAGGCATGGCAATGTTGGCAACGCATATAGGTGCGGCTTCAGGCGCTTTAACCTGGATGTTTATTGAATGGAAGCGTTTTGGCAAGCCGAGTGTGTTAGGTATAGTAACAGGCATGGTTGCGGGATTGGGGACCATTACTCCAGCGTCAGGATTCGTTGGTCCTGGAGGTGCCCTGATAATTGGTATTGTTGCTGGCATAGTCTGTTTTTATGCTACTCAATATGTAAAGCGTGTTTTAAAAATAGACGACTCTTTGGATGTATTTCCTGTTCATGGCGTAGGCGGTATCGTCGGATCGTTATTAACGGGTGTTTTTGCTGCCAGCAGTTTGGGTGGGCTTGGATTACAAGACGGTATTTCAATAATAGATCAAGTCAGTATTCAAGCTTTAGCAATCCTTGTAACTGCGTCTTGGAGTGCTTTTTTTAGCTTTTTGATTTTGAAGTTTCTCGATAAATGGATAGGTTTGCGCGTAACCCCTGATGAAGAGGTTGAAGGACTTGATAATGCGCTTCATGAAGAAACAGGTTATCTTGATTTATAAGGATAAAAAACGATATAGTTAACGAGAAGAGGGCTATAAAAAGCCTTATTCTTGACTAAACACTAATAGGTAAGCAGATAAAATACTATGGGGACTTATGAAAATTCGACGCATTTTATCTGAAATAAAAACACCTCTGATTGTATTATCCGGCATTTTGTTTATTTATATCACAATCTGTTTTTTTATTTTACCCGTATTTCTAAAGTCAAAACTACCAGAAGCCATCCAACAAGAAACCGGAAGAAAAGCATTAATTTCAAAAGTTCAGATTAAGCCCTTCCCTTTGGCTGTCAACATACAAGGATTTGAACTGCAAGAACATAATGGACAGCCCTTTGTTGCTATAGATGATTTTTATATTGAAGTCGGACTGTTTCAATCAATAAAAAAGTTAGCACTGGCTTTTACTGAAGTTTCTTTCAAAACCCCTTTTGTTCATATTGTCAGAAATAAAGACGGGGCATTCAATTTCAATGATTTATTTAAGCCCCAACCTAACGACAACAACGCGCAAGACACCCAAGTATTGCCTGTTGATATTATCAAGTTGGCGCTCTCTAGCGGTAGAATATTATGGGAAGATGCCCGCTTTAACACCTCAGTAATAGAAGATGTTGATTCAATTAATATCGATATTGAAAGCTTAACCACGCGTGTTGATAAGCTAGCTCGATTGGGCTTAAGTTTAGAATTAAAAACGGGTGGACACATGGACTGGGAAGGAACAGCCAGCATAAAGCCATGGTCTTCAGAGGGACATATCAAGCTTGATAATATAGCGCTGGAAACTATTCAGGCACTGACTATGCCCGAAACAGTGCCTTTTAAATTAAAAGGATATGAACTGCTTAATGCTAATTATAAAGTTAGTTATCACGAAAAAGACTTGAAGTTTGCAATCAAGGACGCTGTATTTGAAATACGCGATTTTGAGTTTTTTGACAAAAATCAAAGCAACTCATTGATTAAAATCCCCGTTTTTTCTTTACAAGGCATCGATTTTAATTCTGAAAATCAGAGTCTTGTCATTGAATCAGTTGCAGCAAATGATGCTGATTTTCAAGCATGGTTGAATGCTCAAGGCGTTATAAATTATCAACCATTTTTCCCTAGTTCTGAAACGGGTAACAATAGTTCTAGCAAGACATCTGTGAATACAGCAGAACCAAATACAACTCCTTTAAATATAACAATCAAAACAATTGCCTTAAATAATTTTGGTGTGATGTTTGAAAATCGGAGTTTTAAAAAACCTGAGCTTATGACGTTTAAGCCGATTAATTTTAAGCTGACTAATTATAGTAGTGAGTCGGGTTCAGTAGCCCCTTTTCAATTAGATGCTGTGTTAAATAAATCAGGATTAATAAAGCTCGTTGGTGATGCGGGCATACAGCCATTTTCGGCAAAAATTACGGTTGACGCCAAAAAAATTGGCTTAGAAAGCGCCCAAGATTATATCAATAAGTATATAAACCTTGATGTTATTGATGGAAAATTAAATATTGACGGCAATGCAGTTGTCGCAACGCCAATTAAAGATGAGTTGGATTTTACTTTTAAGGGCAATGCAGCTGTTGCAAAACTAATACTTCGTGACTCGTCACTGAAAGAAAAAAATCAAAAGAAAGATTTGGTCAAACTTCCCACTCTTAACTTACAAGGCATTGACTTTAATCTTGGTAAGCAGGAATTATTATTGGATGCTGTTACAGCAAAGGATGCTGAGTTTCAGGTGTGGTTAAATCCTGAAGGCAACCTTAATTATGATGCATTGTTATCAATTTCTGACGCCGAAAAAATAAGTATTGAAAAAACCGTGGCGGAAACTGTTAAGCCTCAAACAGCAACATGGAAAATAAAGGTCAACACCATGGGCTTTACTAATTTCGGCTTGGATTTTGAAGATCAGATGCAGAAAAATCCTGTAACCATGAGCTTTAAACCCGTTAATCTAAAGCTTGCAAACTACAGTAATCAGAGCGGTGTTAGTTTGCCAGTTGAGCTCAGTGTTGGAATGAATAACACAGGAGTCATTGCACTTAAAGGCAATACGGTGATTTCACCTCTTTCTGCCAGTTTAAACCTAGATACCAAAAACATCGAGCTTGAAAATTTCCAACCTTATTTTGATAAATTCGTACGGATGGATGTGATAGACGGTGCATTGCATATTGATGGCAATGTAGCGGTCGCTAAACAAAAGGAAGATAAACTGGATTTTAAATTTAAGGGTAATTATGGCGTTTCCAATTTGGTAATTCGAGATCAAAAGGCTCATAAAGACTTGGTTAAATGGGATGAATTAACCTTTAAAGGAGTGGATGTTGATTTATTGGGCAATCGGTATGTCGCTTCAGAGCTTATAATTGATAAACCTTATGCCAAGGTGCTTATCAGAAAAGATAAGACACTAAATTTTAATAATATTCTTGTCGCTGATAACAGTAAGCCTGATGGAGTTACAAAAACAGACCCTAGTAAGCCTGCTGAACTGGGTAAGCCTTATTTTGAATTAGGTAAAATTAAGATAACGAATGGCTCTTCCGATTTTTCAGATTTTTCATTAATTCTGCCCTTTGCGGCTCAAATTAAAAACCTGGATGGTGGCGCTGTCGGCTTTTCTTCTGAGCAAAAGTCAAAAATCATTGTTGCACTAAAAGGTAATGCTTACGATTTGGCGCCTGTTGATGTTAAAGGTGAAATTAGTCCTTATTTGGGTGATTACAACGTAACAGTTAATTTTAATGGTTTACCAATGCCTTTGGTTTCGCCTTATATGGTGCAATTTGCCGGATATAAGGTTGAAAAAGGCATTATGACGCTAGGGCTAAATTATAAGGTACTTAATGATGAGTTGACGGCATCAAACAATATATTGATTGACCGATTCGAGTTAGGAGAAAAAGTCGAAAATCCTAATGCTGTTTCATTGCCCCTTGAACTGGCTGTCGCATTATTGAAAGATTCAAGTGGTAAAATAAAAATGGATGTTCCCATTACCGGAAGCCTTAATGATCCCCAATTTAGCTTGGGCTCTATTGTCGCCGATGCCTTGATTAATGTTATTAGCAAAGTAATTACCTCACCTTTTCGTGCACTTGGCTCTTTGGCCGACACGGAAAAAGATCTGAGTGTAATTAACTTTACGGCCGGGAGTTCGTTATTAACTAAGCCCCAGCAGGAAAAACTGGATAATTTAGCCAAGGCGTTAATTGAGCGACCAATTTTAAATCTGGACATTAAAGGTGCTGCCTTTCAAGAGCAGGATTGGCCGGTTATAAGAGATGATGCGCTAACCGATCAACTTAAAAAACGTAGAGCATTTGAAATCAATAAGAATACTGATAAAAAAGTCCGCGATGAATATGTCGAGCTTTCGGATGATGATTACAAGCGCTTATTAGCGGAGATGTTCATTGAAAAGTTTCCTTTGTTGGCGGAAACATCAATTTTTGGTAAGCCTCAATTGATAAATTCAAGTGAGGGTGATTTTTATGAAATTGCCAAGCAGAAGCTTTTTACAATTATCAAGCCGCAACCTCAGAGACTTAAACGACTTGCGTCTGCCCGAGCTCAAGCTATTGCAAACTATATTGTTCAACAGGCTGGAGTGCCTCGCGGAAGAGTATTTATTCTTGATAGCGTTATTGATCCCGGTAGAAAGAATAGCGAAATTGTAACTGCCTTATCACTCAACGCTGGGGATTAAAATTAAAGGTAGGACCTACTAGTAGTAAACTACGTTCTTTTGGTGCTATTTTGATTGAATAAATCTGTTAAGTAGCGCATGCAAAAATAAAAGGTTGTTTATTGTTAAAAAATTTAATAAGTTAGTAGCAATTAAGCTCTGACAACAACAATCAATAGCAGCTTTTACCGTTTATCAAAGAATACTTGATAAATGGAGTCCTTTAGTCAGTGGAAATAATAATGCCCTATCAGTCCTTACTAAAAAATTTACAAGAAAGGAATAAACTTTCATCGTCAGAATTAAAAAAAGTTGAACGGGTTAAAAAAACCTCAGTAGCAGAAACGATGCCTCAGCTATTGGTTAAGTTGGGATTATGTTCCGAGCTTGATGTTGCTGATGCATTTGTCGCGGAGGGGAATTTTGAGAAAGTAACATCGGATCAATATCCGCTGGAAATGCAACTGCCAGAAGCTGTGTCTTTACGTTTCTTAAAGAACTATCATGTTATTGGCTTAAGTCATACTGACAATGACATTACCGTAGCGATGATGGATCCTGAAGATCAGTTTACTATAAGTGCACTCAGCTTGATGACTGGGAAGTCGATCATTGCAAAAGTGGGCTTACTCTCTGAAATTGATGCGGCACTCGATGTTCAGTACGGTGAAGATCGTTCAAAAATGGATAAATTGATTGATGATCTGGCAGTTGACGATTTGGGTGAAGAAGATTTAGAGCATTTAAAAGATTTGGCCAGTGAAGCGCCGGTAATCAAAATGGTAAATTTGATTATGCAAAGAGCGATTGAAACCCGCGCATCGGATATACATATAGAACCTTTTGAGCAAACGTTAAAAGTCAGGTTACGTGTTGATGGGGTTTTACAAGAAATTGATGCACCTAATGTAAAATCTACTGCCGCAGTCATTTCACGCATCAAGATTATGGCAAAACTAAATATTGCCGAACGACGATTACCGCAGGATGGTCGGATCAAAGTGCAAATGATAGGTAAAGAACTGGATTTGCGGGTATCAACAATTCCAACCATGCACGGTGAAAGTGTCGTTATCCGGTTGCTGGACAAAGAAAATACCGTCCTTGATTTTGCTGCCTTAGGCTTTGCTGGCCGGCATCTACAACAATTTATTGATGTATTGTCACTACCGCATGGCATTATTCTTATTACCGGCCCTACCGGTAGTGGTAAATCTACAACCATGTATGCCGCACTCAAGCAACTCAATACACCAGAACGAAAAATAATCACGGTTGAAGATCCGGTAGAATATCAAATGGAAGGCATAAACCAGATTCAGGCAAAGCCTCAAATAGGTTTAACCTTTGCTTCTGCCTTGCGTTCCATCGTAAGGCAAGATCCTGATGTGATTATGATTGGTGAAATGCGGGACCTGGAAACAGCACGAATTGCCGTGCAATCAGCACTTACCGGACATTTAGTGTTATCAACACTTCATACCAACGATGCAGCTGGTGGTATTACCCGATTACTCGATATGGGTCTGGAGGAATATTTACTGACATCCACCGTTAACGGCATACTAGCACAGCGTCTGGTGAGAAAATTGTGTCCGGCCTGTAAAAAAGGTACTATCGCACCACCCGAAATTGTAGCAGATTTACGATTGCAACGATTTGCACCTGCCGGCAATATTATTTTATACAAACCTGTGGGTTGTTCTGCCTGTTCCAACACGGGTTACCGTGGACGACTTGCCATTATCGAGTTTTTGCCCATGACTGATCCGGTTCGTAAATTAATAATGGCCCACGAAGAAGCCGGCGCTATCCAAAAGCTCGCTATCGCTGAAGGTATGCAAACGCTCTATGAAAACGGGCTGGTCAAGGTTATAGAAGGCATTACAACTTTAGAAGAGATAATGCGAGTCACATCGGAAGCTTAAGATGCCATTATATACTTACAAAGCCATTAATAATCTGGGCGAAACCGAAGAGGGCGTCAGGGATGCTGTTGACGAACAAGCCCTGATTACGTCATTGCAGTCAGAGGGTCTTATTCCCATTCGGGTTGCTGCAGCCAATAGTCGCTCTTTTCTAGGTCTGGGTTTTGGCGGTAAACAGTCTAAATTATCGCAGAAAGATATAGCCTTACTGACTGGAGAGCTTGCAACCTTACTAGAATCAGGTTTGCCACTCGATAAGTCATTGCTTGTATTAATGGATTTGACTGAAGACAATGAACGTTTAAGCAAATTAATTGCAAGGGTTTTAGAAAAAGTAAAGGGTGGTGTCTCATTGGCTGATTCACTTGAACAGCAACATGGGGTTTTTACCAAATTTTATTTGAATATGATTCGTGCCGGAGAGGCGGGCGGCGGACTGGATCAAGTGTTGACACGATTATCCGATTACTTGGAGCGCTCCCAAGAATTAAAAGACTCTGTCAGTACAGCCCTGATTTATCCCATTATCTTATTGGTTATGTCGTTGGCCTCTTTATTTGTAATGCTGACCTTTGTAGTGCCGCAATTTACCGAAATGTTTGAAAGTGCAGGCAAAGCGTTACCAGTATCAACACAGATTGTTGTGGGCTTAGCGGAATGGCTGCAAAGTTATTGGTGGGCATTATTAATTGGTTTTATTTTTATTTCCAGCTATATGAAGTATCAATTAGCCGACCCAGTCAGAAAGAAGGTCTGGGATGGTCGTTTTCTTAAGCTCCCTTTAGCCGGTACAATTATTACCAATAAAGAAACAGCCAATATTAGCCGGACTCTCGGAACATTACTGGGTAATGGTGTGTCAATACTGTCAGCCTTGGTTATTGTGCGCGAAACTGTTGATAATCTGGTCATGGCGTCTGCTATTGCAGATGCCGAAGAGCAATTAAAGCAAGGCAAACATTTATCAGATGCATTACTGGAAAAACAATTATTGCCTAAAATGGCGATGCAGATGATTAAAATGGGCGAAGAAACTGGGCGACTTGAAGAGATGTTGCTACGAGTAGCGACTATTTATGACAAACAGCTCAGAGTGGCAATACAGCGACTATTGGCTTTTCTTGAGCCAGTATTAATAATTACCTTGGGACTTATGATTGCAGGTATCATCGTGTCGATTTTACTGGCTATCTTGAGTGTTAATGATTTAGCTTTTTAACGGAAACAATACAACCGATGAAACATATTAAAAATTTTAAGCAAACAGGTTTTACGCTACTGGAACTATTGGTGGTGCTGGGTATTATTGCCATGCTGGCGGGCATTGTAGGTCCGCAAGTCATGAAACATATGGGTGAATCTAAAACCAAAGCGGCAAAAGTACAAATAGAAGATTTGGCCGCTACCATGGATATGTATAAGCTGGATGCCGGTAGTTACCCAACTACGCAACAAGGATTGCAATCGTTAATAGAAGCACCCGACAATGCCAAGCACTGGAATGGTCCTTATTTAAGTAAATCTAAAGTGCCGCTAGACCCTTGGCAAAATGAATATCATTTTCTGTCGCCTGGCGAACATGGAAAATTTGACATCTTCTCGTACGGTGCTGATGATAAAGAAGGTGGAGAAGGCGAAGATAAAGATATTGTCAGCTGGGAATGATAAATAAGATTCAAGATTCAAAATTCAGCTTAAATAGAGCTCGGGGCTTACGCCTTGAGCCTAAAGCTTTGCGTTTGAATAAAGGCTTTACTCTGCTTGAATTGATTGTGGTGTTGTTTATTGTTGTCTTGGGCTTTTCTGTTATCGGCGTCAATCTTTCTTCAGGTAATGACGCTACAGAACTAAAAGTTGCTGCCAGAGATATTGTTTCTGCACTTCGTTTTGCCAGAGGACAAGCATTAATGTCTCATCAGGAAACGACAGTTACCCTTAATCTTGCAAACAATACTTATACCGTCAGCAAGCGGGACAAAGTTTATCCAATTCGAAAAACAATTGCAGTAACATTGGTTACCGCACAAAGAGAGCTGAGTGGCGAAGGTACTGGGAATATTCGGTTTTTTGCGGATGGTTCCTCAACAGGCGGTAGAATAACACTTAAGCATGGTAAGGCTGCTTGGAAAATAGATATAAACTGGCTGACCGGTCAAATTGAGCTTAATGATACCGAACCGAGTAAATAATCAAAAAGGCTTTTCTTTACTGGAAATTTTGATTGCATTTTGCATTCTTGCCATTTCATTAGGTATTTTGCTGAAAATATTTTCTGCAGGTGTCAATACAGCGATAGTGTCAGAGGATTATACGGCTGCAGTTCAAATCGCAGAAAGCTTGATGGCTAAAACCGGTTTGGAATCCGCATTGCTACCCGGCCAGGATTCAGGCACTGAAAATGAAAAATATGATTGGCAAGTCACTATTAGCCCCTATATGTTTAACCCGGGAAATATTGATGAGACCAGTCTAACGGTCGCTATTTTTAAGGTTAAAGTCGTCGTAAGTTGGGATGCAAGTAAAGCCAAAAGCAGGCAGATTGAGCTAACAACTATAAAATTGGTTAATAAAACCTTATGAGAATAAACCAGTTACCCGTTACTGTCTATAAGGTCCAACCCTCCCGTTTTTATTTGGGTAGCTTGCGTCCTGCGTCTAAAGGCTTTACCTTGATAGAGGTGCTGATAGCCTTAACGCTGTTAAGCATTATGGTTGTTTTATTATTTACGACTTTAAAAATTTGTGCCGATAGTTGGGAAAAAGGCGAAAACAAAATAAATGACGTCAATCAAATTGCTGTTGTTTATAATTTTTTTCAGCATCATTTGGCAACCGCTAAACCTTTATCAACCTCTAATGCTGAAGGTGAGAAAACGCTTTCTTTTCAGGGGCAAATACAGTCGTTGCAATTTGTTTCATCATTTCCAGCCAGTGCTGGTAAATTAGGCTTGCAGTTGTTTACTATCAAGCTTCTTGAAGATGATAATGATCAGTATATTTATGTCTCTTTAGTTCCATTTGCTACTCTGTCAGAAGATGAAGAGCCTGCTAAGAAAGAAGAAGTCACCTTAATAAGCCACGTAAGCACATTTAAACTGTCTTATTTTGGTTCTGACGATATCGTTAGTGAGGGTGCGTGGGCAGATGAGTGGGTCAATAAAGAAACATTGCCCAAGCTCGTAAAAATAAACATAACGTTGGCAAATGGTATGTTTTGGCCAGAGATGATTTTTGATCTTAAAGTGAACGGGGTCGAAGAAAATAATGGTCCGGCACCAAACATTATAGATAACTCACAGGATATAAGTGAACCCGAGGCCGTCGAGTGATACGACAAAGAGGCATGGCCATGGTTCTGGTTTTATGGGTATTAAGCATACTCATTATTATGGCAGGAAGCTTTGCACTCAGCATGCGCAGAGAAGCGGCCATTGTTTCAGTGATAAAAAACAATGCGCATGTCATGGCAATAGCAGAGTCTGGACTTGCTTTGGCTGAAATGATGTTACTGAACCCTGATCCGAATAAAGTTTGGCGGGCTGATGGCAATATTTATGAAATAGTTGCAGCCGATGCAAAAATACGAATACGGTTATTATCTGAAACCGGTAAAATAGATATTAATAAAGCTGATCAAGCTGCATTGCAAAGTCTAATGGCTTTTGCGCCCGTTGACTCAGATCAACAAAGTAAATTGGTTAATGCGATACTTGATTGGCGAGATGCCGATGATCTGGTACACATAGACGGTGCCGAAAAAGAAGAGTATCTGGAGGCGGGTTTAAAGTATGAACCCAGAAATAAACCTTTTGAATCAACTGAAGAACTACAGTTAATATTGGGCATGAATAAATCAGTACTCGCTTGGCTAGACCCTTTGGTGACGGTTTATTCTAAACAACCTCATGTTAATTATCAGGTAGCGACCAAACAAATATTGCAAACAATACCCGGATTAGACGAAGGCATTGTTGATTCTTATGTGGCCATGAGACTGGATAGCGCAAAAAATAATTTGCCCGTACCACCTTTTCCGGTCAGTACTGGCGGCATAAACAATGCCGCAGGACAAGATAATATATTAACCCTGGTTTCTGAAGCCATTACTAATGATGGCTCAAAAGCGTCGTTAAGTGTAGTGATAAAAAAATCCGATAACAATGGAACAACCCCATTTCAAATATTGAAATGGCAGCATGTAACAGCAAATAATGTCTCGTTATTTACTGCTGCAATGAGTGAATTAGTAGTGAAACAATATGCTGAACCTGAACTCAACAATTGATCTTAACTTTAAGCAGTTTTTTCGCTGGTGGAAGCGAGAACTCAGCTTTCTGTTGCCTGAAAAAATAAAACAGATTATCAGTGATAAACAAGGCCTTATCATCATTAGCCCTAAAGGCGGTCAACTAGTTATAACGTTTAACTATAGAGGCCAAGTTGAACCCTTGGTAACCATTGATCGAGGCCAAAAAGACTTTAACCTGCAAAGCCTTTTTGAAAAAGATGAACGCTTGGCCAAAGCGATCGTGATACTCAGATTATCTGAGCATGATGCCTTGCAAAAAGAACTGGGTTTGCCTCTTGCGGCCAAAGAAAACCTTAATCAGGTTGTCGCTTACGAACTTGATCGTTACACACCCTTTAAGGCCGAGCAGGTTTATTTTGCGGTTAAACTTGTACCGGGTGTCAATGAACCCGGGCAAATTAAAGTTATCATGATATTGACTACCCGGGAATTGCTTGACGGACTCTATGAAGATGTCAAAGCCTTGGGTGTATCGCCAGCGTTTGTTGATTATGAGGGTTTACCTAACAGTTTTGAAGATCCGGACTACAATTACGATCTTTTACCCGAAAACTTACGACAAAAAACAGCAAAACTGCCGCAATTAATTCATTACTCATTGATAACTTTAACCTGCTTGTTACTGGTTGCCGTTATAGCGATGCCGGTGTTGTTTGAATATCAAACCGTTAATCTATTACGCTCAAAAGCTGAATCATTAGAAAAAGATGCCAAAAAAGTCAAGGCCATGCAATCCTCTATTGATGCCGTCATAGATGAAACTAATCAGTTGATTAAAGAAAAAAATGCAACGCCTGAAGTGATTGAGATGTTAAATACCTTAAGCTCACTAATTAAAGACGATACTTGGCTAAGTTATTTACAATACTCCGATGGGCATGTACAAATCCAAGGCGAATCGCCAGCGGCTTCAACATTAATTGCGGTGCTTGAAGAATCTCCCTTGTTTATTAACGCCCGCTTTGCTTCGCCGGTTACTCAAGATAGAATCAGCAAGCTTGAGCGCTTTCAGATTACAGTCGATGTGGCGACCGCAGATGGTACGGTAAAAACAGAAGGTGAAGTCAGTGAGTAAACTAAAAAAAATCGATCTGTTTACCCCAGAACTACAACAACGTTGGCTGGCTTTAGGCTTATTAATTGCCGTAGTTATCGTGAGTATTTTGCTTATTTTTGCCCCCTTAATTGGCAAAGGCCTCGAGTTAATCGAAGATAAAAATAATCTGGTGATCAAGTTACAGCAATATGAGCGTATTTTGGCAAAAAAAGACGCTGTAACCGCAAATATGGCCGATATAACCGAACAACACAAGACTCAGGGCTATTTTAACAGCCAAGAAACAGATGCTTTGGCCTCTGCAGAAATGCAGGAATTTATAAAAAAAGCAATTGTTGATGCCGGCGGTCAATTAAGCAGTACTCAAGCACTGCCTGTCAGCACCAAAGATGATTTTAATCGGATTACCGTTAGAGTGCGGATGACCGGCAATAGTGAGGTTTTGCGAGCGGTGCTCTACAAGATAGAAACCTCCGAGCCCTTAATTATTATTGATCAGATTGATATAAGACCTATGCGTGGAACAAGAAACAGGATGACACGCCAAATAGAGTCGAGTAATGAACTGAATGTTAATTTTCAAGCCGTTAGTTTTATGAGAAAACCAGCATAATGAATACTAAACTCATATCCGCGCTGGCCTCTATCTGTATCGTATGCGCATTGCTTATCATGGGTGAATGGTTTTATGCCCTGTGGGCAGAAAAATCAACCTTGTCTTCTTTAGTGGCTACAGATACAAAAACATCACACGATGACATGCCAAACATCAATCTTAGCGAGAAGACAGAACAAAGCTTTGCCGATTTGGTAACCAGACCCTTGTTTATTAAAGGTAGAAAACCCGTCGATGAACCTACGCCAGAAGAAGCACAAAACGCTGCTGCAGTTGCACCGGTTGTTTTTGATTGGGTACTAAACGGTGTTTATACAACGCCTAAAGGGTTATCTGCATTATTCAGCCGCTCTAAATCCAAAGTAGCAAAAGATAATTATCGAAAGATCAGTGTCGGCGCAGATCTTGATGGCTGGAAGCTGACTGAAATTTTTCAGGATAAAGCGGTATTAAAGCAAGGTGCCCAGCAAAAAGATTTACAGCTTAGAAAAATAAAAGTGAAAGATCCATCCAAGAAACCCGTTGACCCAAACATACCCGTTGACCCGAACATACCGGTTGAACCTCAACCAGAAGAAAACCAAATACCCGAAGGCGAACTTGAGAATACTAATGAATAATTTTAAACAAATAACTAAAGTTTCGTGTTTGTTGGTTATAGGGTTGTCACTAGGCAGTTGTGAATTAATGGGACCCCAGACCTCCGTTAAGCGCGTTTTAAATCCGGTAAAACCCGATCAGCCGGACGTAGTTTTTAAACAGTTGGAAAATAAACCGCCAGTTGCTGAAAAACCACCTGAACTGTTTCCCGGTAATAACCGTTTTGTCGCGGCTGAAACAACTAATACCAAAAGAGCCGCACCCACCGGTAAAGGTTCTTACAGCCTTAATTTTGATGAAGCCGATCTGGGTGAAGTGGCAAAAGTGGTTTTGAGCGATATCCTTGGTGAAAGCTATGTATTAAGTCCCAAAGTAACCGGTAAAGTCACCTTGCAAACCACTGAGCCCTTAACTAAAGAAGAGCTACTGCCTACTTTGGAAATGGTCTTGCGCATGAATAATGCGGCCTTGGTTAAAGATGGTCGAATTTATCATATTGAACCGACGGCCGATGCGTTATTTACCTCTGATTTGTCGGCCAGAGCGGCCGGTTATCAAACTCGTGTTATACCGGTTAAAAATGTCGCTGTTCAGGATATTGCCGACATTATAAAACCGTTGGTACATGACAAGACCATTCTTAATGTTGATGGTAAACGTAATATTTTAATAGCCGCCGGTTCGGCGGATGAAATAGCCAGAGTCATGGATATGATTCGCACCTTTGATATTGATTTGTTAAAGGGACGCTCTTTTGGTTTGTTTCCTTTGGCGCATGTCGATCCAAAAAACATGATTGAAGAGCTACAAAGTATTTTTTCAGAAAAAGGTAAAGGTAAAGGCGATGATTCAGATTTTTTTAAATTTATCCCTATAGAGCGTTTAAATTCCATTTTAGCGGTTACCCGTCAAGCGCATTATCTGGAAGACATTGAAAGTTGGATCTTCAGGCTGGATAAAGCCAACACCGCTTCTGGCGGCGGGGTTAATGTCTATAAAGTGCAACACGTTGATGCCAAAAAATTGGCAGCTACGTTAAATCAAATTTTTAATACCTCCAAAGGTAAAGATAGCTCAGCTTCCGTTGCACCGGGTGAAGTTGCAGATAGCATTTCTAACGACGACTCAAGCAGTTCAGGGGGCTCATCGTCAGGAATGAATAACTCCTCATCTGGCATGGGGGGTAACTCTTCATCCTCTGGTATGGATAGCTCTTCATCAAGTATGGGCAATTCATCTTCCAATATGGGCGTCTTCAATGCTAATCAGGATGAAGAGTCCGCCGGCGATGCAGGCGCTTTCGCGCTTAACGAGATAGATAAAGACGCAATAGCAGGTCTTGCCGAGGCCGGGAATGCCGGCATATCAAATGTCGGTAAAGTAAAAATTATTGCTGACGAGGCGAATAATTCAGTTGTTATTGTTGCAAGCGCACAGGACTACGAAGTGATATTGCCGGTTATCGAGCAATTAGATGTCATGCCTTTGCAAGTCTTGATTGATGCTACCGTTGTACAGGTTAAATTAACGGATAATTTAAAATATGGTATTTCTTGGTATTTTAATGAAGGGAATAGCCAGACGTTAGTAAATGCTGCTACGGCTATAGCATTGCCAGCGGTAACAGGCGGCCTGAGTACTTTTTATAATGCCGGTTCTGTCAAGGCCCTTTTAAAAGCAGAAGCCAGTTTAGATAATATTAACGTTATTTCTTCACCATCATTGATGGTCTTAAATAATCAGAAAGCCAGAATAAATGTGGGTCAACAAGTGCCTATATCAACCGGTACCTTTTCGAGTGTTATCAATACCGGTACACAATCCAGCACAATTCAATATAAAGATACCGGTGTTACCCTTGATGTGACTCCCAGAGTCAATGCCAATGGTTTGGTAATTATGAAGCTGAAACAAGTGGTGAGTAAAGTCGTATCAGTTACTGATCCAACAGATACTCAAAAACAATCACCGACGATTGATAAAAAAGAAATTACCAGTTCAGTGGCGGTAGCAGATGGTGAAACCATCGTTTTGGGTGGCTTGATTGATGATGCTATTACTGATACCAAGAACGGCATACCTTATTTATATCAATTACCTGTCATAGGATCATTATTCGGTGGGACAACTAAATCGGATATCAAAACCGAATTAGTTATCTTGATTACGCCTCGGGTAGTAAAAAGCAAGCAGGATTCACGGGTAATTTCTAATGAATTTAAACGTAAATTAACCGGAATATATCAAGAAGAAAAATTGGATGGTGCTAATAATTTAGGAGCCCAACAAAGCCAATTTCGTTAATTGTTATGAGGAGATAGACTCTTACTCCGTTTATCTGTAACAAAACGATATAGTTGATTAAAAATCCAGGCGTTTAGCATGATCCAGCGTTCAGGGTGCTTACTAGGGTACCCTGTAATTCTGTAGGTTAAAAACTTGGCAAATTGTATTCTTTTGAAGCGTTAGTACTTTTTATGTTTATCGTGGATAAAATATTTTTTTCTAGGATCATCTGACTTGATTGATAGCGCTTTTTGCTTCTTTTTGTACAGATCAATTACATAAAAAAGCCCCATGAGAAAAAATAAGACGCATGGAGCTTTAGTGCAGAGTGGCCGTATTAAATTTACGACACTTTTTCTAGCCAAATTGATTATTTTGGCATCAAAGGCAATTTAGCCCCTATAACGACATCGCCAACACCTTGTAAAAAGCTTTCAAGTTGCAGAGCACGCGCAGCCGTTGTTTTCGTGGTCGCTTTTGCTAAGGCTGCGTAGTATTTTGCATCCAGTGCGACCCGCTTTTTACGAAATTCAATAGTACGTTTTGCAAGTTCGCCGGCTTGGGCATCCGTTAATTTATCAATATTGCTTAAATAGTCGGCAATAATGGCTAAACGTTTAGTATTTAATGCCACCAATTTAGCGTTAAAAACATAGTACACATCCAAAAATTTCTTTTCTTGCGCTGGATCTAATTTTAAAGACTTCTTCATGTAGTCTTCTTTGTCCATTTCCAAAGCAAAACGGAACATTTCAAGTTCGTTGCCATTAGGTGCGGCAGTAACCGCCACTTTTGCTAGTGGCGGTGTTGCTGATGGGCTGCTGACGTTTTCTGCGTAAGCAACGCCATCAATAGCCAATAAACTTAAACCCGATGCCGCTAGTATGATCGCTAATTTTTTATATTTCATAATTGACCTTTAAAGGTGAAAAGTAGTGGGAGTTTGAATTATAGTTGAAATAAGCTAACAGCAACACTAGGTGGTTAAACTACACGTATATTTTATACACCGACTGTCACACTAATGATATCGCTCCAATGTCCAACAGCTTGGTCACCCAGATGGTAAATCGCTTTATATTTCCAAAGTGCCCCACTGCCACCTTTGGGTAAGGGTGTCAAGTCAGTTACATTGGGTTTTGTATTAACGGAAAGTAATTCAAAATTGTTGCTATTGGTTCTATCGACCCAGATTTCTATGGCGCTGGCTTTACCTTTGTTCCAGACAATAACAGGGTGCCCCGCCTGCAAATAACTGATTAATCGAGGCTGCCAAGTGCTGGGGTCGATTTTTTGTTCGCCACCGATCAGCCACAAGTCATAGCCAATGGCGGTGGTGTAGTTTTTATGGGTTTTAATTCGCGCGGCTAAGGCAGAGAGTCTGGACATGATACCGGGTTTTGCCATAGGCGGGGTCGGTTCAGGCAATGCAGGCGGTGCCGGCCAGTCATTACTGCCTTCCGAACCGCCATCTCGCAATTCGTTTTTAGTGTTTGTCCATTTTTGAGAAGAGGCTTGCATGATACCCATTGTTTGCAAAGAATAACGAAAAGAGACAGCGTAAGGTTGCGGCGAGATGTTCTAAGAGATCAGCTTTTTCATCATCGCTAGCGGGCATATAAGGTGATTTAGTCATGATATTTAAGCTCCTAATGGTTGATTAACTAACTAATAAGATTCAAATGTCAAAAGTAACAATCTAATGTCAGACACCCTGATCTCTACCCGGCGTGATTTTCTTTTAACGTCAATAAAACATCATACAAATTAAACAGATACCATCATAAAGCTGAAAAAAGACAATATAGCTTGCTAAGTGCGTCGGATTTTGAAATGATCCCGCATTTGCTACCCCCGCCCTATTAGAGCTCTGTAAACTCAGCCAGGAATTCAAAATGCCTCAGTTACAAGTACCGATGTTTCCTTTTGGAGTTACGCCTGTCACCGCCTTACTCTCCTTCATCAAGGAGGATAATAATATTACCTATTTCAATG
>JAPLRP010000057.1 GCA_026399095.1 Methylococcales bacterium
TCAAAACGGACACCTATAAAAAAATAAAACTACTTGCTGTTGAAATGGATATGCCCATTACCAGATTAATTGATCTGATGTATGATGAGTATTTAAGATCAAGATCACACCTTACATCCCCGCCCTGAACGACGGGGCTTTACGGTGCTTTCTGGTAAATTGACAACCTTCACTCAGTCATCAGTCCGCATCATAAGTTCTTTCCAGAGTTCATTGTATGCATCCGTAGAGCGACTCTTATTAGTAAAACCACCCAAGGGCATGCGCTCCAATCCCATACGTTCTATGTCACTGGCATAAGGAATCGCAGTATTTAAAATTTCAGGATGACTTTTGGATAGATTATCCATAATATCTTTATGCATGTTTTTACGGCGGTCAGCCATAGAAAAAAACGGGATCAGTGCTAAATTTTGTAACTTATGATCTTCTATAAAATCCTTTAGTTGCTCCAGCGTTCTTAAAGACAAGGTAGTCGGAATAATGGGGGATAATAAAATATCGGCTGCTTCAAATACGGCCTCAGATAACAAAGAGATATTAGGCGGACAATCCAGAAAAATAAAATCGTAATCTTCAGCCAAAGGCTTTAATAACTTCTTAATTTGTTGAGTTGGTTTTTTTTTGGCATCTAAAACAAGATCCAGATTTCTGAAGGAAAAATCTGCCGGCAACAAATCCAGATTTTCAAAATCAGTGCCTTTAATCAGTCCTTCCAGCTCACGTTTTCCAGCAATTAAATCTTTACTGCCACCTTTTACTTTAGGCTTGATACGAAAATAATAGCTGCTGGCACCTTGCGGATCCAAATCCCAAACCAAAGTGCGATAACCTTTGCTAGCAGCAATATACGCCAAATTAACTGCGCTAGAGGTTTTTCCAACACCTCCTTTGATACTATACAAAGCCACTACTTTCATTATATGCTCCTGTTGCAATGAATATGCTCATAAAAAACTATTGATAGTACCACTTGAACATCAATCAAGTTGCTCACATATCTTTTTTGTTTGAACGATTATTTTATCTTAAATTAACACAGCAAAGAGGCCATTTATCAAGCAACTTGAATAAACTGTCATCTACCGATATTAAAAAGCCACATTAAATTAGCATTTAAATACTTTCTTATGCCAAGTTCATCAAGAACGCAACCGGCTTATAGTTTATAATTAGCTACTTTATTAAAGTTTTCATCGACCAGCGTATGTTTATATTAACGCTAGGTATCGACTGTCATTGGTTAAAATATCTCCATGCAAGAAATAAATCCGATTAAAAATAAAATAGCTGACCTGAAAGATCGTGGCGATGCCCTTAGGAGGTATCTTTGACTTCGATGTTAAGAATGAACGCTTAGTCGAAGTTTTACTGGAACTGGAAAACCCCAAGATTTGGGATAATCCCGAACAGGCGCAAACGTTAGGTAAAGAACGCGGACAACTTGAAGTTATTGTTAATACCATTAATGAGCTAGAGCGTGGACTAACCGATGCTGAAGAATTGTTACTTATGGCGATTGAAGAAGATGACGAGGAAACCGTTGATACCGTTGTTGATGATTTGGCTCATTTTGAAAAAAGAGTGGCTGCGCTTGAATTCAGACGTATGTTTTCAGGTGAAATGGATCCCAATAATGCCTTTTTGGATATACAGTCAGGTTCCGGCGGCACCGAGGCACAAGATTGGGCCTCTATTATAGAACGGATGTTTTTACGTTGGGGTGAGCGCAAAGGCTTTAAAACCGAACTCATTGAAGAATCACAAGGCGATGTTGCCGGCATTAAAAGCGCCACTATTCGCTTTGAAGGTGAATACGCCTTTGGTTGGTTACGCACCGAAACCGGTGTCCATCGACTGGTTAGAAAATCACCCTTCGATTCCGGTAATCGTCGCCACACCTCATTTGCGTCGGTGTTTGTATCACCTGAGATAGATGACGATATTGATATTGACATTAACCCTGCCGATATTCGGGTGGATGTTTATCGTGCCAGCGGTGCGGGAGGACAGCATATCAACAAAACCGAATCCGCCGTGCGTATGACTCATAATCCGACCGGCATTGTCGTACAATGCCAAAGCGATCGCTCGCAACATAAAAACCGCGCGACTGCTATGAAGCAATTAAAAGCCAAATTGTATGAACTGGAAATGCGTAAACGGAGTGAATCAGCCCAAGCCTTGGAAGATACGAAATCCGACATAGGCTGGGGCAGCCAAATCCGTTCTTATGTGCTAGACCAATCGCGCATTAAGGATTTACGCACCGGCGTGGAAACCGGTAATACTCAAGCCGTTTTGGATGGTGATCTGGATCAGTTTATTGAAGCCAGTTTGAAAAGTGGCTTGTAACTACTGAACAAAAAACCTCTCAATTCGACCAACGTTATTTTTATAATATTATTGTTAAAAAGCCATGTCTGAAATACAACAAGATGAACAAGAACAAATCAAGCAGCGCCGCAATAAACTAACTGAGCTGCGTGAAAGTGGCGGCATTGCATTTCCTACCGATTTTCGTCGCAATGTGGTTGCAGGTGAACTTTTCGCCGAATATGGCGAAAAGACCAAAGAAGAATTAGAAGGCGAACCTGTCCGAGTCAAACTGGCTGGCAGGATGATGACCCGTCGTATAATGGGCAAAGCTAGTTTTGCACATATTCAGGATATGTCTGGAAAAATTCAGCTTTATGTCACGCGAGACACCTTACCCGAAGGCTTCTATAACGAACAATTTAAAAAATGGGATATTGGTGATATTGTCGGTGCGGAAGGTGTGTTATTTATGACACAGACCGGCGAACTAAGCGTTAAGGTTGACGATATTCGTCTATTAACTAAAGCCTTGCGCCCTCTGCCAGAAAAATTTCATGGCCTTGCCGATCAGGAAATCAAATACAGGCAACGTTATCTGGATTTGATAATGAGCGAGCATTCACGCTCTACTTTTTTAATTCGTTCAAAGATAGTTGCCTACATACGCCAGTTTTTAATTGAGCGTCAATTCCTGGAAGTTGAAACTCCGATGATGCAAGTAATTCCAGGAGGAGCAACAGCAAGGCCTTTTACTACCTTTCATAATGCGCTAGATATGGATATGTTTTTACGCATAGCCCCAGAACTCTATTTAAAACGTCTGGTTGTGGGTGGCTTTGAACGAGTATTTGAAATTAACCGTAACTTTCGTAACGAAGGCTTATCGACTCGTCATAATCCTGAATTTACTATGCTGGAATTTTATCAGGCTTACGCAGAATATCACGATTTAATGGATTTAACCGAAGCCATGCTTCGCGGAATAGCCATTGAAGTGATGGGGGAAACGGTTGTCACTTATCAAGGTGAGCAATACGATTTTGGTAAGCCGTTTGATCGTATGACGGTAGTTGAATCTATCCTGCATTTTAATCCTGATTTGACTGCAACTGATCTTAACACCCGTGAAGCCGCTGTCAAAGTTGCTGAAAACTTGCGTATTCCCGTTAAGGAAGGTTACGGTTTAGGTAAAGTACAAATCGAGATTTTTGAAAAAACGGTAGAAAGCCGCTTAATGAACCCTACCTTCATTACTGCTTATCCGGTTGAAGTATCACCATTGGCAAGGCGTAATGATGATAATCCTCACGTAACCGATCGTTTTGAGTTTTTTGTCGGTGGCCGGGAAATTGCCAACGGCTTTACAGAGCTTAATGATGCAGAAGATCAAGCCGCTCGCTTTCAAAAACAAGTGGAAGAAAAAGAAGCAGGTGATGATGAAGCTATGCACTTTGATGCCGATTACATCGTCGCTTTGGAACACGGCATGCCCCCCACCGCTGGCGAAGGCATTGGCATTGATCGCTTGGTGATGTTATTTACCGACGCACCGTCAATTCGTGATGTATTACTGTTTCCACACATGCGACCTAAAGGCTAAAGGCTCAGTCTATGAAAGACGCAGAAAAAGTTGTGAGAATTAATTGATTAGATTTTTCGCGCTTTTCGCGTCTTTCGTGGACAACTTTTTAAGCCATCACCCCAACCTGATCAAAACGAATCTTTACGTTTTCGCAGTTCTGTAAAAACCAACACCGGCGATTGGCTCTCCAATCCCAGGTTTTTTTGTATGCTAACACTGTCTTCCCTAAAAAATGGATTAGTTGCTTTTTCTTCTCCGATAGTAGAAGGCACTGTAGATTGATTCGCAGATCTCAGTTCCGCCACTTCAATTATTCTTTGCTGCAACTTAAAATTATCAGTTTCAATGCTTAAAGCAAAACGACCATTCGCTTGGGTATATTCGTGCGTGCAATAAACTCGGGTTGAGGGTGGCAAAACTTTTAATTTTTGCAATGACGTCCACATTTGCTCTGCAGTGCCTTCAAACAAACGACCGCAGCCCATAGCAAACAAAGTGTCTCCACAAAACAGCGCTTCATCTTTGGCAAAGTAATAAACAATATGCCCGATCGTATGACCTGACGTTTCAATAACAATAGCCTGATGCTCACCCAATGAGATAACATCATGTTCAAAAACACCTCTATCAATGCCCGGAATTCGCTCGCTATCCGCATGTGCGGCAATAATCTTGCAACCCGTTTTTTGCTTTAATTCCAGATTACCGCCGACATGATCCCAATGATGATGGGTATTTAAGATGTAAGTCAATTGCCAACCTTTTGACTCCAACAAATCCAAAACCGGTTTTGCTAAAGCAGGATCAACGACAGCCGTTTCTCCAGATACCGAGTCATGAAGTAGATAAATATAATTATCAGTTAAAACGGGGATTTGTACAATATCCAACATATTTTATGTACTTGTATAATTGAACTATTCTCGTTAGAGTTGAGTTGATAATGTCCTAATTAAAATACGATTTATTTTAATTAGGACCACTAGACGTTTTAACGTTACTTGTAGACTACTTAACCAAACTCAATAACACACCTGCAGCTACTGCAGAACCAATTACACCGGCCACATTAGGCCCCATGGCATGCATTAACAAGAAATTATGGGGGTTACTTTCCAGCCCTAGCTTATTTGCAACCCTTGCAGCCATTGGCACTGCCGATACTCCAGCTGCACCAATCAATGGATTAATCGGAGTATCGCTAAACCTATTCATTACCTTTGCCATAATAACGCCAGAAGCCGTACCGATAGCAAAAGCAACTGCCCCTAGCGCCAAGATACCAAGAGTTTCTAATTGCAAGAAAGCCTGGGCGCTTAATTTTGAACCTACCGCCAAGCCTAGAAAAATGGTCACAATATTGATAAGCTCATTTTGAGCCGTTTGACTCAAGCGATCAACTACACCACAAGCATTCATTAAATTACCCAATGCAAACATCCCTATCAAGGGCGTGGCGGAGGGCAATAACAAAATTGACAGCAACAATAACATCAGAGGAAACACGATTTTTTCAGTTTTACTAACGGGACGCATTTGTTGCATTTCAATTTTGCGTTCATCTTCTGTAGTTAATGCCCGCATGATGGGTGGCTGAATTAAAGGCACCAAAGCCATATAGGAATATGCAGCAACGGCAATGGCTCCCAGTAAATCAGGCGCTAGTTTTGATGCTACATAAATTGCTGTAGGGCCATCGGCTCCGCCAATAATACCAATCGCAGCAGCATCTCTTAAGCTAAATTCTAAACCCGGCACTATATTAAGCGCCAAAGCACCCAACAAAGAGGCAAAAATGCCAAATTGTGCAGCCGCTCCTAAGAGCATGGTTTTTGGATTTGCGAGCATAGGACCAAAATCAGTCATGGCTCCGACACCCATAAAAATGAGCAAAGGAAATATTCCGGTCTTAATACCATAATAAAGGTAATATAAAATCCCACCTTCTTCGGCAATACCCGCAACTGGAATGTTACTAAGAATGGCACCAAAACCTATCGGTAATAATAATAAGGGTTCAAAGCCTTTTTTAATCGCTAGAAACAGTAATAAAAAGCCAACCAGCATCATAAAAGCCTGTCCACCGGTAAAATTATATAAACCAGTACTATGCCAAAGTGAAAGCAAATTTTCCATAAGATGTCTCTTGATTATTTCTGTTGTTACAAAGAAATCAAAGCATTACCGCCGGCTACTGCACCGCCTTCCTTGATATTAACAGCTGTTACGGTACCTGCATATTTAGACCGCACCTCCGTTTCCATTTTCATAGCTTCCATGATAACAACAATCTCACCTTCCTCAACGACACTACCAACCTCAACCAGTATTTTAAGTATATTACCGGCCATTGGTGCATAAACAACTGAACTACTACTGGCTGGCACAACCGGACTTTGCTCGGCAATAATGGGTTGAATAGTTAGTGCTCCGCCAACCGGCCCAACAGTAACATTAAAATTTCTACCATCCACATTGACGGTATACCTTTCAGATCCACCCTCTACAGCCACTGCTTTAGCCGCATTATTTGCCATTACAAAGGCATTTGCATCAGGACCTGCTTCAAATACGTCTGGATTGCCTCGATTAGCAAGAAACTTCCAGCCAACTTGAGCAAACATGCCGTTAATCAATGCATCCTCTTCGATGTTTTCAGCGAGTTTTACCCCTTCAACTTTAGCTTTTTCTATGACTTCGGCGATCAATTTATCCATTTCCGGTTCTATTAAATCGGCTGGACGACAAATAATAGGCTGAGTACCATTTAGAACTCTATCTTGTAATTCCTTGTTAACAGGTGCTGGAGTTGCACCATACTCTCCTTTCAATATCCCCGCCGTTTCTTTGGTGATGGCTTTATAACGCTCACCATTCATGACATTCATAACCGCTTGGGTACCTACGATTTGCGAGGTTGGTGTTACCAGCGGAATAAATCCCAAATCTTCACGCACACGAGGAATTTCATTCATAACTTCATCAAACTTGTCAGAAGCACCCTGCTCTTTAAGTTGACTTTCCATGTTGGTCAACATGCCGCCAGGCACTTGCGAAATCAAAATACGTCCATCAACACCTTTAAGGCTGCCTTCATATTGAGCGTATTTTTTACGAATATCTCTAAAGTAATGCGCGATTTCTTCCAGTTTAACTAAATCCAAACCAGTAGCACGCTCGGTACCTTCAAGACTGGCAACAATGGTTTCGGTAGCACTATGACCATAAGTCATACTGAGTGATGAAATCGCGGTATCAACATTATCGACACCGGCTTCTACAGCTTTAATAAGCGTACCGACACTTAAACCGGTTGTTGCATGACAGTGTAAATGAATCGGTATTTTAGTGCTTTTTTTCAATCGGCTAATCAACTCAAAAGCATCATAAGGCTTAAGCAATCCGGCCATATCTTTAATGCAGATAGAATGCGCACCCATATCTTCAATTTGCTTGCCCAAATTGACCCACGAATTCAACGTGTGAACCGGACTAGTAGTATAGGATATGGTGCCTTGAGCATGTGCGTCAGTATTGAGTACTGCTTTAACCGCATGCTCAATATTACGCATATCATTCATTGCATCAAAAATCCGGAAAACATCTATACCGTTAACGGCACAACGCTCAACAAATTTATCAACCACATCATCGGCGTAATGCCGATAACCCAAGATATTTTGTCCTCTGAGAAGCATTTGCTGAGGCGTTTTAGGCATTGCAGCTTTCAGCCTACGCAATCTTTCCCAAGGGTCTTCGCCGAGGTAACGAATACAGGCATCAAAAGTAGCACCACCCCATGATTCGATCGACCAATAACCTATTTGATCGAGCTTTTCACAAATAGGCAGCATATCTTCTATGCGTAAACGAGTGGCTAAGATCGATTGATGAGCATCTCTCAACACTACTTCAGTGATAGCTAGGGGCTTTTTTTTATCTTTGGCCATTCTAAATTTTTCTCCAGGAATCTTTGTAAGTTCGAAATAGTTGAATTTTTTGGATCTATTGAATCTGCTAAATAATATTACCAGCTAAAGGCCACAGCCATTTAACCAAAAATCCTTAATTTTGTTTATGCTTACTTCGATGCTGATGTACAGCTGCAGAAATAGCAGCAATGATGTTTTTATCAATGCCACTGGATACGGAGGGTGCTGTCCCAATAGCCGGAATATCGGGAAAAAAACGCTGCACCAATGAGGACATTACGTTGATTGAGCCTACCAGCATGGTCAAAAAGAGAAACACAATGCCCATACCGGCAAACATTAATTCCACACCGCTACTCATCATTTCAGCCATATCGTCAAACCTTGATTTAATAATCTTTTATCTGTTGAAAATACTTAACGTTTTACTACATTATCCACAAAATCAAGCTTCTGACAAACTAAAGATACCTAATAGCTTTTTTTTACAAATACCCGATGATTTTATTGACTAGCAAGTACTAAAAAAGCACTAAAAATTCAACCTTGGCGGGACATCGCACGACAACTAAAACAGCACAAACTTGACCAATTTTTCGAATACAATAATTATTAAATTAACCAAAATTGATACCTGAGAGCTCTTAACAAGAGTTTGATTATGACTTACAAAAAATCACACAAGATTAATCAAAGTAGCCATTCTCATTTCAAAAATACAAGGCCATCTTCACAAAACTGCACTGTTTTATATGGTTACGTATTGCATTGGCAAGATACTCTCTTGTAAGAGAGTATCTGGGGGAAGATTTGTTATTTACATACAAGAGCGAAATTAGGACCTACGTTAAGAACAAGACCTAACATCCGATGATTTCTATTTTAGAAGTTCTAATTATAAAGCAGCATACACACTTTCGTAATCAGGTTCATTGGCAAGTTCACTGACCAGTTGCGTATAAATAACCTTATCGTGCTCGTCAATAATGATAACCGCACGGGCAGTTAATCCCGCAAGAAAGGTGTTAATCAACTTCACGCCATACACATCAGCGAAATCTGACCTAAACGTTGATAAAGGAACAACATGTTTTAAGCCTTCAACTTCACAAAATCGACATTGTGCAAATGGCAAATCAGCAGATATAACTAATACAACAGTGTTGTACAAATGTGCGGCTTTCTCGTTGAATACACGAGTTGAAACGGCGCAAGTAGGAGTATCAAGACTAGGTACAATATTCAGCACCTTTCTTTTACCTGCATAAGTTGCCAAATTCACGTCCTGTAATTTACTATTTGCCAAGCAAAAATCAGGGGCCTTGCTACCTACTTGAGGTAATTCGCCAGAGGTATGAAGAGGGTTGCCTTGAAATGTTATTGTTGCCATTACTTGATCCTTGTTGTGAAGTTAATAAAACTTAGGTTTAATCAATTCTTACCTTTAACCTTTGCCCCTCATTCTTTCTTGCTTTTTGCTCGTTTGACCAAACGTTCACGTTTTTGAACTTGCCACTCGGTAAGCTTTTTCTTTTGCCCGTGAAAAGGATTAACCGGCGACCTAAACTCTAAACGGATGGGTGTACCGGACAATTTAAGCTTCTCACGATAATAATTCATTAAATAACGCTTGTACGAAATGGGCAAGGCATCGGTTTGTACGCCATGGATAACTACAATAGGAGGATTTCGTCCGCCTTGATGTGCATATTTTAACTTGATTCGACGGGTATTAATTATCGGTGGTTGATGTGCAACCGTTGCTTCTTTAAGTATTCTGGTCAACACAGGGGTTGACATATCCAGCATGGCTGATTCATATAATTTAGAAACCACATCAAACAATTTACCAACACCACTACCATGCAAGGCAGAAATGGGATGTTTTTCGGCGAAATCAAGAAAGGACAATTTAACATCGAGCTGTCTTTTAATGGTATCTTTTTGCTCGGTAGTTATGCCATCCCATTTATTAAGACCAATAATCAGCGCCCTGCCGGCTTCTAACACTAGGCCCAATAAATGAGCATCTTGATCAGCTATGCCGTCACGAGCATCAATTATATAAATGACGACGTTAGCCTGCTCAATCGCTTGCAATGTTTTAATAACACTAAATTTTTCAATAGTCTCAGATACTCTGGATCTTCGACGCATACCCGCAGTATCAATTAGCGTAAACTGTTTGCCGCTGCGTTCAAACGGAATATAAATACTATCTCGAGTAGTACCCGGCTCATCAAATACAATAACCCTTTCTTCACCCAAGAGCCGATTAACTAATGTCGATTTGCCCACATTCGGCCGACCCACGACGGCAATAGAAATACCTTTTCGTGCATCATCAACAACGTCTTCAGTCTTGGCCGGTAAAAGCTGATTAACCCTTTCGAGTAACTCGGGTATTCCACGACCATGTGATGCCGCAATCTGCACAGGCTCACCAAGAGCAAGTGAATAAAAATCTGAAGCTGCAATAGTGGCATCAATACCATCAACTTTATTGGTTACCAACAATATTGGTTTATCCAGCTTTCTAAGAATATCAGCGATAACTTTATCGGAAGCGCTCAGCCCTTCGCGCGCGTCCACCATAAACAATACAATGTCTGCTTCTTCCAAAGCGATTTGCACTTGCTTTCTAGCAAAACTTTCTATACCTTCTGCATCATCCGCGATACCACCGGTATCGACAACCAGACAAGGCCTATCGCCGTGCTTTACACGACCATATTGCCTATCTCTTGTTAATCCGGGAAAATCAGCGACCAGAGCATCTCTACTGCGTGTTAAAAAATTAAACAATGTGGACTTGCCAACATTGGGTCGCCCTACCAGGGCTATTACAGGTAACATAGTTAAGGTGCTCGGGTTTTTAAAGCGGCAAGCGTGCCGTCTTTTGCATAAATATAAACAGTATTATCTACCACGACAGGCTTAGCATCTATTGCACTATCAGCAACTTTTATTCGACCTAACTGCCTTCCATCAGTGGTAGAAAGCCAATGAACATAACCTTCAAAATCCCCCACAACCACATAGTTTTCATACACTGCAGGGGCTGTTAATTTTCTTTGATGCAAATCTTTTTGCTTCCATAATGACGAACCGGTGCGCTGCTCCAATTGCCAAACATCGTCGGTTGAATCTGATAAATACAAATATCTAAAATCATGACTCAAACCGGTATAAGAAGATATAGCTTCGTTACGCCACAATACATCGCCATCTAATTCTGAAACAGCCGCTGCGCCACCGTTATAACTGGCAATATAGATAACACCAGTAACTTCTATCGGATCAACATCTAAATCAACAAGTCTTTCAACCTCAGAGCGTCCTTTGGGAATGGCGACACTGGTTTCCCAGGCATACTTGCCATCCGTTAAGCGTAAGGCCATTAATTTGCCATTATCGTAGCCTTCAATGACGTTTTCTCCTACCACAAGCGGTGCACCAATACCACGAACACTCAATGCGGGTGCGTTATGCTCATAATTCCAAAGCTTGCCGCCGTTCTTTTCATTTAGAGCGATAATCTCACCATCGGTAGTACGAACAACGACAATACCGTTAGCAATAACAGGCACTGAAAGCACTTCACTGGACACAGAAGACTTCCAAAGCAGAGCGCCATTTTCACTATTAAAAGCCGCTACTTCAGCATCACTGGAGCCCAGAATAACCGTTCCTACTCCTAACCCAGGTCCGGCAGAGAAATGAATATCTGTCTCTGCTTCCCAGATCAGTCGACCTGTAGTCAAATCTCTGGCCTGTATCAAGCCATCCCTATCTGCAGCTAATATCTTGCCAAATCCAATAGCGGGGATCAATTTTAGAGACTGCTCATCTGAGCCCACGCCAATCGATTCACTCCATACTTCTTCTATTTTAATTTCAGGGGCGTACTCACCCAACACCGCAGGTGGATCAGAATTATCTTCTCCGCCAAGAAAGTAATTGGATATACCTGAGACAGAGTCATTGATAGTGTCAAATGTGGAGCAACCCGCCAAAATAAGGCAACTGCATAGAAGTGTAATCTGACGCATTATTTTCCAGGTTCATTATTTTGAACCCCTACCTTTTCCGGGGTAGTCAAATCATCAATTTTAATTTGCAACAATGGTGATTTATAGCCATTTTCTAATGCTTTTTGGTAAGAGCTTCTTGCTTGATCCAAACGATCAAGCGCAACATATAAATCACCGACTAATTCATCGTAGTTACCTGAAAAACTTGATGAAGTAGCTGGATCAAGGTTATTAATTAACTCTAGACCCTGCTCATATTCACCGCTGGCCAGCATTAAACGAACCAACCTTATTTTGGCAACGTTACCTAATTCTTTATTCGAGCCTGCTGCCATATCTTTAAGAATTAGTTTAGCTTTGGTCAAATCACCTTGCTGAACTTTTAACTTTGCCAGTAAAAGTGCACTATAAACACCATACTCGGTCTTGGGATATTGCTCATTTAAGCGCTCTGCCAATTTCTCAGCACTGTCTTTCTTGTCTGTTTCAATCGCTTGAATTAGTTGCCCATATAACGCTGAAGCCTGTTCAGACTGAGCCTGCTTATGACCTTGCCAATAATTCCAGGCTAAAGTAACCGCTATTCCAAAAATCAGACCTATGATTGTTGATTGTCCATTTTCTTTCCACCATCTTTTTAATGCGTCAAGTTGTTCTTCTTCTGTATCGTAAATTTCCACGTGCTTTCTCTTGTTGTTATTTTTAAAAATAGTGTTTGGGCCTTTCTATTTTAATTAAACGGCCCTAAAAACTCTTGCAAAAAAGTAATCGTTTGCTCTTGAGTAAGCGTTTTTTGAGCTTGCTCACTGCGCAATGATTTAATACTAAACTCTCCGCGACTGACTTCATCATCGCCCAAAATAATAGCGTATTCGGCACCTATTTTATCAGCTTTTTTAAACTGACTTTTAAAACTACCGCCACCGCAATTAACTTGTAACTTCAATCCCGGCACTTCATTTCTGATAAGCTCGGCAAATCGCATTCCTTCCTGTTCTGCGGCGTCACCGACACGAATCATAAAAACATCAACTGCTCTTGTCTGTGGTAAGTTGCCTGACACTTCAATTAAAGCTAATAATCGCTCAATACCCATGGCGAAACCAACAGCAAAGTTGGGTTTACCACCCAATTGCTCTATTAAACCATCATAGCGACCACCTGCACAAACAGTACCCTGCGAACCTAATTCATCTGTTACCCATTCAAAAACAGTTTTGCTGTAATAATCCAGACCGCGAACCAATCGAGTCGTAATTTCGTAACTAACCCCAAGATCATCCAAGGTTGCCGTTAATGTCTTAAAATGTGCCAGACTTTCTTCACCTAGATAAGCCATTAATTCAGGTGCATTGGAAACCAATTGCAGCATGGCAGGATTTTTGGTATCTAAGATCCTTAAAGGATTAGTTTCAAGTCGACGTAAACTGTCCTCATCCAATTCACTGAGATGAGCTTGAAAATACTTAACCAATGTTTCCCGATAAACCAATCTCTCGGCGATAGTTCCCAAGGAATTAAGCTGCAAACGTACTTTATCTCGGACACCTAATTTTTTCCATAAACGATCCATTAACAGAATCAATTCAGCATCAATATCCGGACCGGACATCCCGTAAGTTTCAACGCCCAATTGGATAAACTGGCGATATCGTCCTTTTTGTGGTCGTTCATGGCGATACATCGGGCCGTAATACCATAATCGATGCACTTGGTTATGCAATAACCCATGCTCTAAACAGGCTCTAAGACAACCAGCCGTCCCTTCAGGACGTAAGGTTAAAGAATCTCCGTTACGATCATCAAAGGTATACATTTCTTTTTCAACGATATCGGTCACTTCACCAATGGATCGCTTGAAAAGTTCTGTTTTTTCTACAATGGGCAGTCGTATTTCACTATAGCCATAAGAACCCAGCACATCTCTTAATATTTTTTCTGCATACTGCCAGAGTGGTGTTTGATCTGGAAGCACATCATGCATTCCGCGGATTGCTTGTATATTATTTGCCATATTTCGTAAATTTTGTAGCGGTTAAAATCCTTAACCCTTAAAAATCTTTAACTCCTGCCAGTCGTTTTGCTTCATCTGAAAAAGGAAATTTTTCTACCAACAACTTCTGATATTCTTTTGCCAACGAGATGTTGCCCAAAGCTCGTTCAGTTTGCATACCAAACCATAAAGTGCCGGCTGTATAATCCGCAACCGACAAGTATCTTTGTAAATAAGCTTTTGCTGCTAAATATTCACCGTTTTGATAACTTATTGCTTGCATTTCCAATAATGCCGGCGGATAAGCCTCATTAAGCATCAGCGCTTGCTTGAAGTATGATTTGGCACTTTGCTTCTGCCCCATAGCATACTGACATCGTCCGGCGTTTGTTAAGGCCAACCATTGCCTGTCATTTAACTGGGTTGAAATAGCCTTAGTCAGTAAAGCCATTCCTTGCGTATACTCTCCACGATCACATAGAAAGCGGCCATAATTATTCTGTACACTCCAATCATTAGGAGACAATTCCGTGGCTATCTCATATTGCTCTTTAGCTTGCTTAAAATCATTTAATTTTTCATATAAATAAGCTGCTGCATTATGCACTTGTGTATTATTAGGATCTTTTTTCTGTGCTAGTTGTAAATTTTCTTTGGCGATTTCCAGCTTACCTAAATCCAAATAGCGCACACCTAATTGTAAATAAATACTGGCAGATTCTTCATTCTTAGTGCCATTTTCGTTTGTTGAGGCACAAGAAGTTAAAACAATGCCAAAAACCAATCCAACAACAAGGCCTTTAAAAGACCTTAATGTTTCAAGTAACACTTGCTGATCCCGCTACCTTTAACTTAAGATGCCTACGACTTTTATCTTCAACTTGCCCAACCAATTGCCCGCAAGCTGCATCAATATCTTCGCCACGTGTCTTTCTAATTGTCGTAATGATACCTGCATCGTTTAAAACAGTTTTGAAGCGATTGATAACTTCTCTACTTGAACAACGATATGCATTATTGGGAAAAGGATTAAATGGTATTAAGTTGAGCTTTGCAGGAACTGTCTTTAATAACTTAATAAGTCCACGCGCGTCATCCATAGAATCATTGATACCATCAAGCATGACATATTCAAAAGTTACCGTACGCCTTGGGGCAATTTTTGCGTTATCCCTGCACGCTTCCATTAATTCCTTTAATGGATATTTTTTATTTATAGGAACCAGTTCATTCCTTAACTCATCCGTTACAGCATGTAATGAAACAGCAAGACTAACATCACAGACCTGAGTTAATCGATACATCGCCGGCACAACACCCGACGTGCTAATGGTCACTCTACGTTTGGAAAGTCCAAAGGTAAAATCATCCATCATTAAATTCATGGCCGCAACTACGTTATCAAAATTAAGCAAGGGCTCACCCATACCCATCATGACTACATTGGTGATTTTTTTCGACGTACCCAAGCGCTTTTGTGCAACGATGACTTGACCAATAATTTCTGCCGTTGTGAGATTACGATTAAAACCTTGCTGGGCAGTAGAACAAAAAGTACAGGCCAAAGCACAGCCTATTTGTGACGAAACACATAAAGTGCCTCGACCTTCTTCGGGTATAAAAACTGTTTCTACCCGATTACCGCAACTGGTTTCCAACGCCCACTTGCAGGTACCATCACTGGCGATTTGTTCAATTACAATCTCTGGAGTAGCCAGATAACAGTTTTCATTTAAGTAAGCTCTCAAAGGCTTGCTTAAATTTGTCATCAGGTCAAAATCTTCTACACCTTCCTGATAAATCCATTTAAGTAATTGAGTCGCTCGAAAAGGTTTCTCGCCTAAATCGACAAAAAAGGTCGCAAGACCTTTTCTATCGTAATCAAATAGATTAAATCTTTTAGGTTTAACGGGTTCTAGCACAGATTTCATTGTCTGAGAAAAAGAAAGCGATTTCTCTTTTTGCAGTTTCTAAAGCATCTGATCCATGCACTGCATTTTCATCAATACTGGCTGCGAAGTCTGCGCGAATAGTGCCTGCAGCTGCTTCCTTAGGGTTAGTAGCTCCCATAATTTCGCGATGCTTAAGAACAGCATTTTCACCTTCCAGTACTTGCATGATGACAGGGCCTGAAATCATGAATGAAACCAAATCGTTAAAGAAACCACGTTCACTGTGCTCTGCATAAAAACCTTCAGCCTGTGCTTGTGTCAAGTGCAACATTTTTGCAGCAACGATTTTTAAATCATTTTTTTCAAAACGGCTATAAATTTCGCCGATAACATTTTTTGCGACAGCATCAGGTTTAATAATTGAGAAAGTGCGTTCTATTGCCATTATGTTTTAAAACTCCAAAGTAACATTAAATAAAAAATTTTTAATCGCTCATTATACTCGATCACCTAGTCATTGTAGATAATCGACAGATCGTTTGATTAAGGCCTGTGATCTATTTCTGCACCTTCTTTAACTGGTATCATTAAATCTTCAGCACTAATTCCCAACAGTAATGCCATTGGACTCGCAATAAAAATAGATGAATAAGTACCAAAAAATACACCAAACAGAAGTACGATAGAAAAATTATGAATAATTTCTCCACCTAGAAAAAACAGAGATACCAATACTAAAATAACCGTCAGAGACGTCATAATAGTGCGGCTTAAAGTAACATTAACCGAAATATTCATAATTTCTTCGGTCGATTTGTTCCTTAACAAGCGAAAGTTTTCTCGAATACGATCATAAACCACAATCGTATCGTTTAAGGAATAACCAATTAGCGCAAGCACAGCCGCCAATACCGTTAAATCAAATTCCAGACCTAAAATGGAAAACAACCCCAAGGTAACAACAACATCATGAATAGTCGCGATGACAGCTCCCGTAGAAAATTTCCACTCAAAGCGCCAGGCGATATAAACCAAGATACCTATCGTTGAATATAATAACGCCAAAAAGCCGTCTTCAGCCAAATCGTCACCAACCTGTGGACCAACAAACTCAACGCGTCGAACACTGGCAGGTTCTGCCGTAGTCTTATTAATTGCCTCAAGCACTTTAGTGCTCAAGTCTGCACTACTGACTCCCTCATGCGGCTTTAAACGAATCAAAACATCTTTTGCAGTGCCAAAATTTTGAACCGTCGCATCATCAAAACCCTCGGCATCTAAAGTATTTCGCAACACCGTTAAGTCTGCCGCTTTTTGGTAGCCAACTTCAATTAATGTGCCTCCGGTAAAATCTATACCCATCTGCAGTCCTCGGACAGCCAGAGATCCTATCGAGATAATCATCAGCATACCAGAAAATATCAGTGCAATATTTCGGTTACCTATAAAATTTATATTTGTTGTATTCATATTTATTCTTCTAAAAGTAGAGGCAAACTAAATAGATAACTTTTCAACCCTGCGGTTACCGTATACCCAGTTAATAACCATTCGTGTTCCGGTGATTGCTGTAAACATAGATGATAAAATCCCGATAATCAGTGTTACCGCAAACCCCTTGACTGAACCCGTACCAAAAGCAAACAATACGACCGCCACAACAAGATTGGTAAAGTGGGAGTCAAGAATGGTTGCAAAAGCTTTGTCATACCCAACAAAAATTGCCGCTTGAGGTGTCACACCATTTTTAAGCTCTTCTTTGATGCGTTCAAAAATCAACACGTTAGCATCAACTGACATACCTACAGTCAAGATTATCCCGGCAATACCCGGCAATGTTAATGTTGCCTGCAACATAGATAAAATCGCGACAACAATAACCACGTTAAACGCCAACGCAAGGTTCGCGATCATACCGAAAAGTCGATAATAAACGGCCATAAACAAAACAACCAGAGCAAAACCCACCACAAACGACAACATACCTTTATCAATGTTGTCTTGACCAAGACTGGGCCCTACAGTACGCTCTTCAACGATATCAACCGGCGCAGCAAGGGCTCCAGCCCTTAATAACAAAGACAAGTTTCGTGCTTCTTGGGGACTGTCCAAACCGGTAGTTTGAAAACGCTTGCTAAAAACGCCTTGAATAGTTGCCACGTTGATAACCTTTTCAACTTTCTCCTTGTGACGCACTTTTTGTCCATTAACCGTTTTTGTTTCCACCTTGTATTCAATAAATACGACTGCCATCGGTTTACCAACACTGACTTGGGTGGTTTTGGCCATTTTAGCCGCGCCAACACCATTTAATGAGATATTAACCGAAGGACGACCATCCTGATCTTGACCGGAAGAAGAATCAACAATTTGATCGCCTGTAACAATAACACGACGATCCAATAGTATAGGATTACCGTTTCTTTCATAGTACAAGCGACTTCCAACGGGTACGTGCCCGGTAACCGCTTGCTGAACATCATGTTCAACATCAACCATTCGATATTCAAGTGTAGCTGTCGTGCCCAGAATTTCTTTAGCACGCGTGGTATCTTGCACGCCAGGCAATTGCACCATGATACGATTTTCACCTTGCTGCTGTATGACTGGCTCTGCAACTCCCAACTCATTTACGCGGTTACGTAAAGTTGTCATGTTTTGCGCAACGGCAAATTTCTTGATTTCACGCACTTCTTTTTCTGATACTTTTAACCAGACCTGATCTTGAGCTTCTGGCTCGGTAATATCTAGATTACGAAAGTCTTTATCCAGAAGAGCCAAAAGAGCCGGCTTATCATCAACAGACTTAAGCGTCACCTTAATAAAACCATTATCTTTAGAAACAGATTGATAACGCATTTTTGCGCCTCTTAAGGCCAATCGCAAATCATCGTTATAGCGCTCTTCAGCTTGCTTTACAGCAGCATCCATATCTACCTCAAGTAGAAAATGCACCCCACCTCGCAAATCAAGGCCCAAATACATGGCTTGGGCACCCAAAGAACGCAACCAGTCGGGCGTTGTAGGAGCCAAATTTAAAGCAACCGTATAATTGCTACCCATTTTTTCTCTCAATAAATCAGCCACTTTAAGCTGATCATCGGTATTGGTAAATCGCGCCAACACACGTCCATCTTTAAACTCAAAAGCTTTAAGAGGAACACCTGCTGTTTTAATAGTCGCATCGATCTGATTGGCCTGCTCTTGAGCAATATTGACAGCTTGTGTCGATGACACCTGAACAGATGGATCATCGCCGTATAAATTCGGTAACGAATAAATAATCCCGACACCAAAAACAATAAGGACTAATAAATTTTTCCAAAGTGGGAAATGGTTTTGCATGTGTTATTCCAATAATTAAATCGTGCTATAGCTTTAAAAGAAGCTATCGCTGACTAGTTTTGCTCTACAACATTAAACTTTAACAACTTTTTTAGTTATTGCCTTATAAGTTCCTTTTGGCATCATACTATCAATGCTTTGGCGTTGTACCTGAATAAAAATGTTGTCCGCAACCTCAATCTTCACGAAATTATCATCTAAATCAACAACTTTACCTAAAATACCACCCGAGGTTACCACTTCAACACCTTTACTCATTGCTGCGATCATTTGTTTCTTTTCTTTGGCGCGTTTAGATTGAGGACGCAAAAACAAGAAGTAAAAGAACACCAGAATACCCAGTGGAAACAGCATACCTTCTATGCCTGGTTGGGAAGCAGCAGGTGCTGCCGCTAACGCGTCAGATATAAAAAAACTCATGATTATCCTCAATTATTATAGTAATTAGCAAAGTTTGCTATTATGCCATAGAAGGCATAGTCTTTTCTCTTTGTTGATAAAATTGCCTAACAAAAGCATCCAGTTCCTGCTTTTCAATGGCATCACGCATGCCCTGCATAAGGCTCAAATAGTAATAAAGATTATGAATGGTATTCAACCTTGACCCCAACATTTCTTTACATTTATCAAGATGACGCAAATAAGCTCTTGAATAATTTTGACAAGTATAACAACCACAAGTCTCATCCAAGGGCTTATTATCAAACTCATATTGGCTGTTTCTGATTTTTACTACACCAAAACTGGTAAACAAATGTCCATTACGTGCATTGCGGGTAGGCATAACACAATCAAACATATCAATACCCCGCCTAACCGCCTCAACAAGATCTTCAGGCGTGCCCACACCCATTAAATAACGAGGCTTATCTATCGGCATCTTCCCATGAATAACATTCAGCGTCGCCATCATTTCATCTTTGGGTTCACCCACTGACAATCCGCCAATGGCATAACCATCAAAGCCAATATCCAACAAACCGTCTATCGACTCATAACGCAGGTGCTCATACATTCCACCTTGTACAATACCAAAAAGCGCCGATAAATTATCGCCATGCGCTTTTTTACTACGTTCAGCCCAACGTAATGACAAGCGCATAGAATCGGCTGCTTCATTGATCGTTGCAGGATAGGGCGTACATTCATCAAAGATCATCACGATATCGGAGCCCAAGTCACGCTGAACCTGCATGGATTCTTCAGGCCCCATAAAAATCGCACTACCATTGAGCGGCGACTTAAACGTAACACCTTGCTCGGTAATTTTTCTTAAAGCGCCCAGACTAAAAACCTGAAAGCCCCCAGAGTCGGTCAGAATAGGCTTATCCCAATGCATAAAATCATGTAAATCACCATGCGCTTTTATAACCGCTGTCGTTGGTCGCAACATTAAATGAAAGGTATTACCTAAAATAATTTGCGCCCCCACACCTGCCAAGTCTTCAGGTGTTAACGACTTAACGGCACCATAAGTGCCAACCGGCATAAAAATTGGCGTTTCGACAACACCACGAGCAAAAGTAAGACGCCCACGCCGGGCATGTCCATCAGTATTGATTAAATTAAATTCCATGCCAAAATGTTTTGCTCATAAATTAAGGCTGCAGATTATCCAGCTTTTTTAGTATTTAATCCAATAAACCATTAACTTATAAATTAAAATACTGAATATTTACCATCAACTTCACAACTTAAAATCCATGATTCAACTAATATTACTGAACGTTAACCCTATAATTGACACACTCTCCATTTTTTAAATACAACATTACCTAAACTTCCCTTAAAATAGCGTAGCATAAACCTAGTAAAACTAGTCCAAACTGATCGTAGACCAATAACTTTGTTTTTTTAAAGTGCGCACATGCTTTTTATAATCTGTTCTGAGCCTTTACTGCATACTCTTTCTTAAAATTTATCTAGTGCCTGATTAATTATCCATAATGTCATCAAACTCTCAAAATCACTCAAAAGAACAAATAGCCGGTTTAGCACTAGGTGCTATAGGCGTAGTATTCGGTGACATTGGCACCAGTCCGCTTTACGCACTTAAAGAAGTTTTTCACGGTGGCTTACCTATTGATCAATTTCATGTGCTAGGCGTATTGTCGCTGATTGTTTGGTCATTAACGATGGTAGTAACCACCAAATACGCCATTTTTATTATGCGTGCCGATAACAAAGGCGAAGGCGGCATTATCGCGCTCATGGCGCTGGCATTGCAGGGCTCCAAAGATAATCCTAAAAAAATGGCCTTCATTGTTACCATCGGGTTACTGGGCGCATCGCTATTTTACGGTGACAGTATTATTACGCCTGCGATCTCGGTGCTTAGTGCGGTCGAAGGCTTACAAATTATTGCACCCTCATTAGATCGCTACATATTACCTATTACCATCACCGTGTTGGGCGGGCTATTTATTCTGCAAGCCAACGGTACCGGAAAAGTAGGCAAAATCTTTGCGCCAATCATGTGCTTTTGGTTTGGATTACTTGCGGTCTTGGGCGTGATTAATATTATTCATGAACCAAGCGTATTAATGGCGCTTAACCCTTATTACGCAGTGCATTTACTCATTGAATTAGGCTGGCATGGTTTTTTGATTATGGGAGCCGTTGTGCTAGCAATAACCGGCGCAGAAGCCTTGTACGCAGATATGGGACATTTCGGCTTAAAACCAATCCGTTATGCATGGTTCAGTTTCGTCTTCCCGGCTTTACTGCTTAATTATTTCGGACAAGGTGCATTATTGCTGAACCATCCCGAAGCAATACAAAATCCTTTTTATTTACTTGCGCCAACTTGGGCTTTATATCCCTTACTTATTCTATCAACCATGGCAACTGTGATTGCCTCACAAGCAGTTATTTCCGGGGCATTTTCTGTAACTCGACAAGCTATACAACTGGGATATTGTCCTCGCATGAACATTTTACACACCTCAGGTGATGAAATGGGACAAGTCTATGTTCCAGCCGTCAACTGGCTGTTGATGGTTTCAGTTTTTGTGCTTGTATTAAGTTTTAAATCATCGTCAGCTCTGGCTTCTGCTTATGGAATTGCTGTTACCGGTACAATGATAGTCGACACTATACTGGCTTTTATCATCATCGAAGCCTTATGGAAATGGACAAAAGTTACCAGCATAACCTTCCTGACTACATTTTTAACCATAGACTTTCTGTTCTTTTCTTCCAACAGTCTAAAAATCCCTACTGGTGGTTGGCTTCCCTTAGTCGTTGCTACCGTTCTGTTTCTGATATTAACAACATGGATCAAGGGACGTAAATTACTGACAGACTATATGAATGCCAGACGCATGTTATTCGAAGACTTGGAAGCGACAATCAATGCCAAATTAGTCAGAGTTGAGGGAACTGCAATTTATCTAACCAGAAGTTTGCACGGTGTACCACAAGTGTTATTACACAACCTCGAGCACAATCACGTATTACATGAAAAAATCATTGTACTAAGCATAGTAACCACTAACGAACCCTATGTTGACGAAGCACACTTGGTCAAAATCAGAAGTTTCGGAGAAAAAGACAGTGGTTTTTATAGAGTTAAACTTTATTACGGGTTCAAACAAAATGCAGATGTTCGCCGCGCCTTGGAACTTTGCGTACAAGAAGGCTTGGATTTTAATCCCAAAAATGCGTCTTTTTTCATTGGTAGTGAACAACTATCTTTTAAAAATAAAAGTCCCATGCCCAAATGGCGCAGAGCTTTATTTAGATTTTTATTTCACAACTCTTCCAGTGCTATTGAGTTCTTTAAAATCCCTGTTGATCGAGTTGTCGAACTCGGTATTCGTATTGAACTATAAGCAAAAAAAGCCCTTATTAACTGATTAAATTTAATAAAGGCTTTTTATTTTTCCTTGGTCTAACTTGGTCTAAAAAGTCTCTTTCGTATAAAACTTGTACCGGATATATTCAAACAGCGCCGGCAATATAGAAACTATAACAATACCTAAAATCACAATAGTAAAGTTATGTTTAACTATTTCTATGTTCCCAAATAAGTAGCCACCAAACATACAAATCGATATCCAAGAGATGCCCCCGATAACGTTGTAATGTAAAAACTTCTTGTAGCCCATATCACCTATACCCGCGACAAATGGTGCAAACGTCCGAATAATAGGAACAAATCGGGCAATAATAATCGTTTTGGCGCCGTATTTTTCATAAAATTTATGAGTACGCTCAACATGCTCCTTATTCAAAAATTGAGTCTTCTCTTGCTTGGCTATTTTAGGACCAAAAAAACTGCCAATCTCATAATTAACTGAATCACCCAACACCGCTGCCACACATAAGGTTACATATAATATCCCAAGACTCATGTCACCTTTTGCAGCAAAAGTACCTGCCGCAAAAAGCAGTGAATCCCCCGGCAAAAAAGGCAATATAACCAAGCCGGTTTCACAGAAAATAATAATAAATAATATGATGTAAGTTACATACCCATAATTTTGAATAATCTCACTAAGATATTTATCCAGGTGTAAAAAGATATTAATGAATTGGGTAATGTGTTCCATGTTACTTCCTGTTATTGTTTTGGATGGTTACTTTTCTACTGTTACAAATGCTAATTTTGCTATACCCGCATGCTGAACAACTGCCATCACCTCTGCAAGTTTTGCATAGACCACTGCTTGATCCGCATATAAATGCACACCAATTTCCGGATTTTTCATCAATTCGGCTTTTAACGCTAATTCAAGTGCCGTTAAATCAGTGATTGGACTTTTATTAATCGTTATTGCACCTTGTGCATCAATGCCAAGTTGCAAAGGCTGTACATTGATATCGGCGGTTGTTTCGACTGTTTTAGGTAAAGTAACATGAACCGACTGTGTGAGAAGTGGCGCTGTAACCAATAAAATAATGACCAACACCAACATTACATCCACTAAAGGCGTAACATTAATTTCGCTCATCGCGCTTTCATCATCTGATTGAGGTTTAAACGCCATCAATTATACCTGCTCGTTTTTAGCACTTAAGGCTACGCTTAAGAAACTGGCAACAAAGTTTTCCAGCCGTGTACGTTGTATTTTTACGCGCCTCAGAAAAAAGTTATAAGCCAAAACAGCCGGCACAGCCACTGCAATACCAATAGCTGTCGCGACCAAGGCATCTCCAATCGGTCCCGCTACAACATCCAAACTGGTTGATCCGCTTGCCGTAATTTCGTGCATTGCGTGCATAATGCCCAATACAGTTCCAAACAAACCCACAAAAGGTGCAGTACTACCGATACTTGCCAGCAATGTTAAACCGCTTTCCATCGCGTGCTGTTCTTTTTGTAATTGCACGCGTAAGGTTTGCTCCAACAACTCAGTAGAGTCACCACAATGTTTAAGCATCTTACCCGCAGCCTCTTGATGCTCTTTAAGCCAGACTAAACCCTCATAAGCAAGGTTTGCTTGCGAACCTTTAGCAATATCAGGCGCCAAGTCTTTGACTTGCTCTAAATTTGGCAAACTCCAAAAAGCAGCCTCGAAGCGCTCATTACAGCGACTATTATTTATAAATTGCCAAATTTTAAAAAAAATAAGCGTCCATGTTATGACAGAAAAAGCCAGCAACGTATAAAGTGTCGCATCAATAATTAATTTTGGAGCAATATTAGCGAGCATTGGGTGATTATCCTTGTTTAAACATTTTGAAATTATAAGGTGTTGCAAAAAATTGCGTTTGATAAGAGCAAGAAAATGATGATTATTTATAAACGGGATCAAATATAGCCAATTGCTATAAGATATCTGTTTTATTAACGGTATTATATGGCATTTATCCTCAAATAATCGACCAACAATGCTATTGCGTTATCATTAGTACAACCCAAAAATACATACTTTCAGGCATAAAAAAGGCTGGATTACTCCAGCCTTTTTTGTTTTCTAAAGCTTATTTTAACAAGCCTTGTAATAAACCATTCAACTTATGCACAAAGGCAGCAGGATCATCTAAGTGCCCACCCTCACTTAAAATAGCCTGATCAAACAAAATATGAGTCAAATCCGCAAAACGGGCATCATCCTGCTCATCTTTCATACGCACAACCAAAGGATGAGTCGGATTGATTTCAAAAACCGGCTTTCTACCCCCCATACCCATTAATTGACCCGCATCCTTCATGATTCTTTCCATGTTAAGACTCATGCCATACACGTCCGCAACCAAACAGGCAGGTGATTCAGTCAAACGATGGCTCAAACGAACTTCACTCACTTTATCACCCAAGACTTCTTTAATCTGCGTAATAATTGCTTCAAAATCTTTATTCACTTCTTCTTGAGCCGTTTTATCTTCTTCGTCTTCAAGAGCCCCTAAATTCAAATCACCCTTGGCAACTGACTGTAAATGCTTGCCTTCAAATTCGTCCAGATTAGAGACCAACCATTCATCAATACGGTCAGATAACAATAAAACTTCAATCCCTTTCTTACGAAAAATTTCCAAATGCGGACTGTTTTTTGCCGCAGAAAAACTATCAGCCGTCACATAATAAATGTGTTCCTGCCCTTCCTTCATCCGTGCAATGTAGTCTTCCAGACCCACATCCTGCTTATCGGTATCGGCATGAGTTGAAGCAAAGCGCAGTAATTTAGCCACACGTTGCTTATTAGCATGGTCTTCAATCGGCCCTTCTTTTATAACTGCACCAAACTGAGCCCAGAACGTTTCATATTTTTCAGGTTCATTTTTAGCCAGATTTTCCAGCATACCCAGCACTTTTTTCACCGCACCGGATTTAATGGCACTGATTTGTTTACTTTGTTGCAGAATCTCTCTTGATACATTTAAGGGCAAAGAGTTCGCGTCGATAATTCCGCGAACAAATCGCAAATAACGAGGCATCAACTGCTCAGCATCATCAGTGATAAAGACTTTACGGATATAAAGCTTTACGCCATGCTTGGCATCTCTGTCCCACATATCAAAAGGTGCGCGCGATGGCGTATAAAGCAACAAGGTATATTCATTAGTACCTTCAACCTTACTATGCACAAAAGTCAATGGATCTTGGAAATCATGACCTACATGCTTGTAAAACTGATTATAGTCTTCGTCGGAAATCTCTTGGCGCGCCTTGGTCCATAATGCGGACGCGCTGTTAATGGTTTCTTCTTCAATTTGAGCAACCGGCTTGGCCTCTTCTTTAGGTTCTTCGCCCTCTTCTACATCCAAGTCCATCTCTGGCATCACTTCTTTATCCATTACGATAGGCAAAGAAATATGATCAGAGAACTTTCTAACGATAGAACGAATACGATAGCCGTCCAAGAATTCAGATTCAGCTTCTTTCAAATGCAAGACGATTTCTGTTCCTCGTGTTGCTTTTTCAACTGATTCCAACGTGTAATCGCCCTCGCCTGCCGATTCCCATCGAGTCGCTTCACTTTTATCAGCACCAGCTTTGCGTGTTGTTAAAGTTACTTTATCAGCAACAATAAAAGCAGAATAAAAACCTACCCCAAATTGACCAATCAGCTCACTGTCTTTTGCTTGTTCACCGGTTAAGGCCTCAAAAAATTGTTTGGTACCAGATTTTGCAATAGTACCAATATGCTCTTGGACTTCTGCACGGGTCATACCAATACCATTATCAATGATACTGATTGTGCGTTTTTCTTTATCAAACTCCAGACGAATTTTCAGCTCACTATCGCCTTCATACAAGCCATCATTCGACAATGCTTCAAAACGCAATTTATCAGCGGCATCGGATGCATTAGAAATTAACTCACGCAAGAAAATTTCCTTGTTACTGTACAAGGAGTGAATCATTAGATGGAGGAGATGTTTTACTTCGGTTTCAAAACCCAAGGTTTCTTTTTTGGCTTCAACAGTCACGATACTATTCCTAAAGTTATTAATGTGAATGTCGAATATGTGGGGGCGTATGATTTTTTTTCAAGGCGAGTGATGCTATTTTCAAGAATATTGGAAAAATCAAAAATAAACATTTATGAATCTAACTAATGCTTTTTAGTAAAACAAGCTGGTAAATCATCGACTATGGGATCAAAGCGTCTTGCCTTAAAGCCCAAGTCACGCTCAGCTTCGGAGTGATCAAACACCATATCTCTATTCATGCGCTCAGCCATACCCACTTTCCACAATCTAAAACGTGGAAATATCCTAAGGATCGTCATTGCTATCCGAAAAACCCACAGCGGCACCGTTAATATGCACTGACGTCGACCTAAAGCAGCAAATATAACGGCTACCATGTTACGGTATGTCAGTGCCTCACCACCGGATATATTGTAGGCACGGTTAGTAAAAGGTGCCGACAAAGCAGAAATACAAGCACTCGCCACATCTTCTGCATGAATAGGCTGACGCAAGCCACTTGCCTTACCAAACAAAGGGAAAAAACCAAACCTGTTAATAAAATACGCTATCTCGGAAATATTTTTATCGCGCCCCAAGTCATAAATAAGTGTTGGACGTATAATCACCCATTCCACCCCATGACTTTCTGACCATGCCTGGACACGCGCCTCAGCTTCTGCAAATTGAAGTGCTAAAGCTTGCTCATCTGGGTCAGTGGAATCAACCTTAGTAAAGCGAGTAGTTGAAGAAAGCACCACCAAGCGCTTTACTCCACTAGCTTCCATTAACGAAAAATAATCTGGTAAAACCCAAATCGGAGCTACACAAACCCAGTTTATTAAAATGCTATCGCTAGTTAATGGTAAGTGTCGCCACTCTACGCCAAGCTTATTTGCATTAACCGGTTGCCTCGAAAATGCCGTCACGTGACAACCTGTATTCGTTAATAACGTTAATAAACGCTCGCCAACAAAACTGGTTGCACCAATTACAGCAACTTTATTAACATTATCGTTATTAATCACGATTAAACCCTATTGCCAGACCAACCCGTCTAAGCCAGTAATAACTCACCACAAATCCAAAACGTATCCAAACACCCGCCGAAACAATATTCATTAAAATACTTGGATAACGGTGTCGAAAAAACTTACGGTAAAAATACACCATCCCTTTGTGTTTATTCCACTCCACAAACACAGGTCTGTTTCTGCCGCAAACCCCCGCTATGTGAATGATTTCAGCTGCGGGAACAAACAGAATTTTCCATCCTGCTTGCCGAAAGCGCATACACCAGTCCAGATCTTCACAATGTAAAAAATAGCCTTCGTCCCATTCGCCTACCTTCTGGACCACCTCACGCCTAACCAACATACAGGCACCAGAAATTGCCTCTACCTCTATCGGATGGTCGGGTAAGGGCTCTTTATGTAAATTAAAATCGTAAAACAAACGCGGGCAAATAGCCGCAAAACGGGCCAAGCCAAACGCCCGAACAAAAGACCGCCAAGGGGTAGGAACAGCGCGTCGAGCACCCTGTTGTTCAGTCCCATCAGCATTAATCAGCAAGCCGCCCACCATACCAACGCGCTCATCCAATTGCATCGCATCCAACAACTTACACAATGTGCCTGGTTCAAAGAAACAATCAGGATTAAGGAATAATACAAAAGGAGAAGTTACTTCGCGCATGCCGATATTACAAGCTGCAGCAAAACCCAGATTACTTGAATTTTTTATGATTTTAACGTTTGGCAGATCTTGCAAGGCTTCCAAACTGTCATCGGCTGATGCATTGTCAACAACTATTACTTTAATTTCTAACGGGCAATTCAACAACGAATCGACGCAATTACGTAATAACGCACCGGCGTTATAATTAACAATAATTGTTGAAATAATTGCGCTCATATTTATTTTTAATAAAAACTAATGATACTCATCTGATTATCCAAAGACCCATAAATCACATTACTTGACATAAGATACAGGAAGATGACGACATCTACCAGTTTTGACTTCAAGACATCCACTCACTCTTAGCATACCGTGCACCAATCCCAAACTTATCAAGCTAAAACGCAACCATCGCTGTTCTGCAAATAACATAAAATACCCAAGCCTCAAAATTCGCCCTATAAAATGAAGCCGCCATGTCCAAGGCATAACGGTATCATGCAACATCAACAAGGTATTGCGAATGTCGTAATAATTCCTTAAAGGTGAATGATAAATAACTTGTCGAAACCCTAAAAACCAGACTTGCTTAACAATGTCACCGAACTGGTGCTCCAGTTTTGCTACAGGCACACCTAATAACCGATACCCTTTAGCCTTAGCACGAAGACACCATTCAGTATCCACATGATTAATGAAATAGTTTGAACGCATAGCACCGATATCCTTAAGTGCTTTAATTGAAATAAGTGAGCCTGATGCTACTAAAACCGACACTTCAATGGGTTGTAAGCTTTGTTTACTATTTATTTCAGGCAACGATTTATGCGGAAAACCGTTTCGCTCAGTTATAAAATAATAGCTTTTACCTGTGCGCCTGTCGACAATAGCCGGGCCGACTGCCGCGACAGGACAAACGCTGGACTTAAATTCAATAGACGTTATTACAGCAAGCAATTCAGATACTAAGGAAGGCGTTGATACACTATCTTGATCCAACAGAAACACAAAGTCGGCGTCCGACTTTATGGCCTGTTCAATAGCTATATTTTGAGCTACCGCAATACCTAAATTTTCTTGTTGTGGAAGCACCTGTAATTTATCATCCGCCTTACCTATTAAATTGTCAGACCAGTCTGTTGAAAAGTTGGTTGATGCGTTATCTACAACAATAACATCAGCTACTTGCGGAAAAATGGCTTGAACTGCAGCTCGAAGGGTTTCCATATCGGGATTATAAGTAACCAAAATCGCCGAAACCTTGAAGCCATCATTCTTTACTTCAAAGATCATGACGTCTTCCACTAACACCTTTCAAACCATCAACAATACCAAGACTTATCATCTTCAAAAAATCCAATCGATTTTCACCTGCCCAACACAAGAACACAGCCATTTTACAACACCTTGCCATATCAGCGAACTTCCAACCCCAAGGCGTATAACTTCGAAAATACAGTAATACACTATTGCGATACATATAATAATATCGGAAGGGCTTATGAACAGATATCGCTCGTTTACGAAAAAACCAAGGAATCTCCTGTCGTTGCTCGCCAAGGGTATGAGTCATTACAGCGCCGTATAACCCAATAATCAAAAAACCTTTGGATTTTGCCCGAAAGCACCACTCCGTATCTACCCCGTCAATAAATAGATTTTCCTCCATTAGCCCTACAACCTCCAGCGCAGCAACCGGTATCAATGAGCCTGAGGAAACTAAAAAATCTGCATCAGTAACACTTGGGTTCTGGGGGAAGTTAAAATGATTACGTCCTAATCCTACCCGCACAAAATCAGACAAAGCGCCAGTATCCGAGTCTCGGTACTGAGGACCAAGCGCCGCCACCTTAAAGCCATCTATATTACTGAGTTCGTAGTAAGCTGTTCTTAATCGAATAACAACATCTTCTTGGAGCTGACTATCCTGATCCAGCAACATTACAAATTTTGAACCAAGTGCAATTGCCAACTTAATGCCGACATTATGGCCAGCACCTATTCCCAAATTCTCTTCCTGCTTAAGAAGATGTAATCGAGTACCCACTTGCTCACCAAGCTGATCGAGCCAAGCGAATGTAGAATTTAATGAGGCATTATCGACAATAAAAATATCAGACACTTGACCCAGAACTGCTTGAATCACTGCAACAAGCAACTCACTGTTGGGATTATAAGTGACCAACACGGCAGATACGTCATTACAATAATTTTTATCCAACATTACCATTGTAATTTTATTAGCCCACTATTTGCCATTAATGAAACCTTTAACCTCACTATTCAACTCAATCACTTATCGCAACATAACGAGACTTTAAAGCAAGATAAATGGTTTCTAAAGTCCGCTTCGCTGCGTATATAGCGTTTAGTGCAAATGATGCTTGCTCAGGCTCATCTTCATACTGATGTGCGATAGTGTTTCTTATTTTTCTAAGTTCCAACCAAACATTTTTATCTTCCAATAATTCAAGCTGTTCAAGTCTGTTAAGAATATCGATAAAGGGCTTGGACTTTATATTTTCTTCTTTTAAAAACTCCAATACCAATACAAACAACTTTTCGCCGATCACATCTTGCAGCTTTGAGAATCGATACAAATATTGATCAATATGCTCTACTTCATCATCAGTCAATTGCGCATATCTACTTGCGTCTAAAGGCATAAATACAGCCATTTTTAAAGAGGCGTGCTTGATTCTTTCCAAGTGTTTATCACATTGTTTAATTAACTTTTTCAGCCTCAAGTCGATCATAACAACACTCCGTTATTTATTGCCTGTTGTTCTATAGGTCTACTTTTATCTTCAGCAAAAACAACATCAATTTTCTGTTCACCAATTTGCTGCTCAAGGGCAACCAGAAATTTGATTTTATTTGAAAAATCATTGCCGGCTTCGGTTTTAATATACAGGTCTAAGTCTCCGCCTTTTTTTGAATCATCTACTCGGCTGCCAAACAAAAAAACCTGAACATTGTCCCCGAAGATTTCAAGAGCACATTGCTTGATAGCATTAATTTCGAATTCAGTTAATCGCATTTTGGATTAAACAAACTTATCAACTATTAGGTCGTTCAACAGACATCTAACTCAGAGTGCTTATGAATAAACGAGCATTTAGTTTACGCACAGTTACACCCAACATAAACGCAACAGCATCCCCCACCGTAGTTGTCACCCTAAGCGTAATACCCAGCCCAACCGCTGTTCCAGCACCCAGTACCGGAGATAGCAAAAGCACCATCACCGCTTCTCTCACGCCTAAACCAGCCGGCGCACCAGGCAACAAGTAACCGGCAAGCCAAGCTACCGAAAACAAACAGGTCAATTCAAACATGTTGCCCTTTGTAACACCAAAAAACCATTGCGCCTGCAGCTTCAAAATCAAGCCCATGATGACAAAACAGAGCAAAAATAATACTGCCACAAACACAGCTGTTAATAGCTTTGGAGTAGCCATCACACCTCCACCTGACAAGCGTTTCGCTAATTTTGGCAGGTATTTATTTAAAAACCCAATGCCTAGCCAAGGCATAAACAGTAAAATAAATGTGCCCAAGCCTAATTGCAAAGGGGAAAATTGCAACCCTAGCTTATCTCCATCAACAAACTCAATCAAAGCCGCAATAGCCAATCCTCCACCAATGCCAACTCCCCAGAGCATTTCGACCATCATTGTGCAAAGCGTTATCGTAATAGGTATATCAATTTCCTTTGCCATAAATACTCTACCGACATGCTGCCCCACATTACCAGGAAGATATTTCCCCAACTGAGCGATGGAAAAAATAACCAACACTTGCCTCCAGAAAACCGATACCCCATTATCCAACAAAAGACACCGCCAAATAACGCCACCAATACCAATATTCAAAACCACTAATCCAACTGTCATAGCAGCAGTAATAGTGGAAGCAGTATTCCATGATAAAGCAGGCACTTCATTGAAATGCTTCATGGCAGTAAGTACAAAAAATAGCAAAGAAAGCACCGTAACGAACAGGGCTACAAACCTATATACCCACTGACGAACGCTCAACTTATTCATACAGAAAAGCTATACAATCTAATGACTAACTTCAATGTTTAATAGCCTTAACAATATAACCATTTCCCATATCGGTACTTAAAAAAAGTCGTTGCACATTAACAAAAATCCAAATTGCAACTTTTCCAACAAATGATTTTAGAAAAGGATAGAACTTCAAATCAGTTGTTCGATCTGTTCCACTTAATTCAGTACCTCTTTTACGCCCGACAACTCCTGATTTCTCACGATTTGATACATTTAAACTATAAAATGGATTACCAAGGACTTCGGTCAGATTCGCCAAAGGAAACCCATAACATTCAAATCGTTCAATACTGTAACCTGCCTTTTCAATAAGGTCGATAAGACCCTCTTTCTCATAACGCCTATAATGTCCAGCCCAAATGTCCCGAGAATTCCATGATTTCATGTGAGCAGGAACAGATAACAGAAAGGTTCCACCAGGCTTTAACCAAGAAGACCATTTTTCTAGAACTTCTCGATCATTTTCAATATGCTCTAAAACATCAAACACACATATCACATCAAACTGGCCATCCCAATCAGCATGCTCTGATTCATTAATTGGCAATGAACAATCAAATTTGCTCATAAATTCTTTTGTAAGTTTTTGAGCTTCAGGTGAGCTTTCCAGAGCTTCACATTTGAAGCCCCTATTAGAAAATTCCACTAAAAGTGCGCCAGCACCTGGCCCTATTTCAAGTAATCTGCCAATCGGAACATTTTTCATAATTCGCTGAATTCGATCTCGGCGCAGCAAATAACGTGGCGCAGGAACCCATCCTAGCTCTGGTGCCGCTGGACCAAGGAACGTATTAAAACTCATTTTTTCTCTCCAAAACTTATTTTACTGGTAAGTAATTTATTAAACTGCGCCCCGATTGCATCTACGTTAATTTGATTAATAAGAGCCTTATGGCAGACGGGAAATTGATTGTGTTTTATTTGCTCCATGTGTTCACGAATGGCGCTAACCAAATCGTTGGCACTCCCGGCCTGAACAAGATATATACAAGGCGGGTTATGGCTTAAAAGCTCTCTAATAGCAGGAGAATCTTGTGTGATAATGGGCTTGCCACTAGCAACTATTTGAAAGACCTTGTTAGGAATCACACTGGTTGCTTTTTTTGATGTACCAAATATTCCCAAACAAATATCAGCTTTCCTAATCCAGCCAACCAACTCTGAATAATCTACCCATTCAATCCAATTAAGGAGAGGCAATGGCTCCTCTTCAAGCATTTCTTTAATACGTTGAGCTTCTTGCCCTTTCCCTATTAGCGTCCAATTCATATTTTCGTCACGGAGGATACGAGCAGCCTCCACGATATAATTAATACCGTGTAAAGGTATAAATTGACCATAAAACAATATTTGTAAAGGTCTGTCAAAAGCTTGACTTGCTTCAACTGGTAAATCATCCTCGATCCTTGGAAATTTATCTGCTTCTGCGCCAACCCAAACCGAACCACAAACTCCATCAGGAAGATTAAATAGTAACTCTATCCTTTTGGCGTGTGTATTTGTATCCATAAAAATGCAATCAGCAGCTCTAACTGCAAGCCATTCAAACACATACAACAACCATGAAAATGGATGATTAGGACTTAGCATTCGACGATCTTCTACCACCGTATCGTATGCAGAAATAAATACATCCCAGATCACAGGCACCTTCCGAAGCCATGCAAACACTCGGATTATCAGCACATCTAATAAGCCAGGATAGCTCACCAAAACGACATCGTGTGGGGGTAAATGTAAATAGCGCCAGATAAGTTTTGGATACGCACCAAGCCAACCTAAGAGCAACACAAACTTACTCACTAGGCCTTTTAACTGGCTTTTATCCTCAATGCCTCCCCAAATATCTTGGTGGCATTCAATTAACTCAAATCCCGCCTGTTGGATTCCTTGGCGAAGCAACCTTACACGCGGTTTACCTGTATCATAAGTGCCCCAGAGAACCACTTTCATAGCGCTAGGTCCATTCTACAATCCTAACAAGACTGGCGCTTTGCTGCTGCTCACACAATATCTTTATCTAACGCTTGCTCAAGACTTGAATCAGCCTCACCTCCAGACTTCAACCGAAACCGCACATCCTCCATCAACTTACGGTTGGCGGCCAGCAAATCAGCTAAAAACGCCACCAACAAGGTTTGAAAGCCTATTGCCAGTAACGTAGAAGCTAAAATTAAAGATTGCACATGTCCTTCGCCCAAGCCATGCAAATATAGCCACATAAATCGGGCACCAATCACAAAACCGGCAGTAAATAAAACCGCTCCAATCGTGCCAAAAAACTTAAAGGGTCGATAAATGATAAAGATACGAACAATAGTGACAATGCTACGCTTAATATAAGAAGGTATGCTTTTTACCAATCGCGAAGGACGAAGATCTCCATTTACACGGATAGGTACCGAGGTAATGGCCATATTTTTCTGACCCGCCTGAATAATGGTTTCCAAGGTATAGGTATAATCATTAAACACCATTAACCGCTGAGCAGCATTACGACTCATGGCACGAAAGCCGCTAGGCGCATCCGGAATATCGGTATTACTCGCGACACGCACCACCCAACTACCTAACTTTTGCAACAATTTCTTAACCAACGAGAAATGCTCAATAGTCTCTATAGGCCTCGCACCGACCACGATATCCGCGCGATGCTCAAGAATGGGTAAAGTCAATGCCGGAATATCGTCGGCGTTGTACTGATTGTCTGCATCGGTGTTAACAATGACATCAGCTCCCAAGCGCAAACACGCATCCAAGCCATTCATAAAGCCGCGAGCCAACCCTTGATTACTGGTATGACGCACAACATGATCAACACCGTTTTCGCGAGCGACCTTGACAGTTTCATCTACACTGCCATCGTCGATAATTAACCATTCGACCACATCAAAACCGGGCACCTGTCTGGGTAAGGCTGCCAAGGCAATAGCCAAGGTTCCTGCTTCGTTATAGCAGGGTATTTGAATAATGAGTTTCATGTATTATCCCTTTGGATAAAGTTTTTTTTGGAGTTAGAATTTATAGGTGTACAAGTAGAAGCAAAAAAAACCAATGCACAGCTCAAACAACAAATTAAACTTAAAATAATAGAATGAATAAACTTATCATTTGAAACTCGTATTGTCTCAACACTAAAAATCAAGCTTCTTTCTAATACTGTGCCATCCTTGTATACAACTTTGCCCTGACGAACATCTTGAGTCATCCAAGCTGAAATTGCTGCGCCCTTTTGACTATTGATACCTTCGAGAACAATCTCCACTGGCTTAAATGCGATATCCACAAACTTGAGATCCTCAAAACAAATACGATGATTCGTGTTGTCACGCACTGTCTTCGCATCTACAACAACCCGATGCTTCTGAGCATCAACGCCTAAAGTCAAAGCAAAGGTACCATTATTTTTACGATCGCCATAGTTAGCCAAAAACATTTTCAAACAAACTGGACTCTTAGCATCATGCCGAAAAACTTCATTATCCAGTAAAGTCCAATTTAATGGCTGCATCATATAAAAATCTGCAACGATTTCTTTAGAAGGCTTATTATTTTTAGAGCTTGATTCCAAAACTGTGTGAAAAAAAGTACTAGAGTATGCATCACCTAAGCGAATCGACACCAGTATTACAAAAACGGCCATCCAAATAAGCGGTAAGATATATTGCTTTAAATTCATCATAATGAACCACTAAGATAAAAAGGGATCGCTTGTAAAACATAGGTTTCAAGCTCTGCATATCCCAAGATAGTAGCAACTAAGGCAATTAAAAATGCAGGTATACGCAAACGTAAAACTGCTATCGATATTGATAATAGTACGATGGGTATTACAGGGTAAAAATATCTACCATGTGCCGCACGAAGACCACCTTCTTCAAGATATGCGCCGTAAACATGACTCAACAGAATTGCACCAAAAAAGACCGAAATAACCATGCCATAAAGCGCAATTCGATCAACTGGATCAGAAGTAAAAAATAGTAATGCTACTGCCAAAATAGCAGCAAATATTATCATTGCAACGGCTAAACCACGCATGCCACCAAATAACGAAGGGATGACAAAACTCTTCATATTAATATAACCAGCAAATAAAATTGCCACAAGAAACATGACTACTATCAGTAATTTTCTGAATTTATTTTTAATGATCAAGTTACTCGCCCAAGATATCAGTGAACTTCCCTTTGGCTGAGTTGAAATTGAATTTAATGCTCGATACATAAGCAAAAACACATAAATTACAGAAATACAAGACAAGCTAAATATCAACATTGAAAATACTTCTCGAGGCAGACCACTCACCTGAAACCACTTAAGTGCCCCAATACCTGTACCAATCCCACCAAGTTGTCCATAAAAGTTAACTACAAAATGCTCAAATACAGGCTGTAAATGCAAATAATCAAAAAAGCTGTGATTCAACGGCACATCTAATGCAGTTTTTCTATTAGTTCCCGACGTATAAAAGGGGTTGCCAAAATACACTATATTACGTGTCATCCAAGCTAACGGCACTGACAATGTTAATAGTGATACTCCCCCTACATTTTTGATCCAGTTTTTTATAGGACCAGGCAATTCTACAAACAGTATTGCGATCATCGGTGCAAGCAAAGCCCATGGAGTCATCATCTTAGTGCCTCCCGCAATCGTAAGCCAAAGAGCGCACCAATAAACATCTCTAAGATTGCGAAAAATAAGATAACGAGCAAAAAAGTAAGTTGCCAATGCACAAAACAAAAAAAGCGAAACATCGTGACTAGTACCGGATGATAGGTGTGTCACCATAGGAATAAAGCCGACTGTTGCAGATATTCCGGTAGCCCTAGCTACATCTAGGCCAACTAATAAGAAAGTCCGAAAAAGAACCAACAAAAGCAATGCACCGGACAACGCAGAAATAATCCTAGGCAAACGAAATAGAATTTCTGGATCATTCGTCATCCAACTTCCAATTTTTAATGGGATAGCAGCAATTAAATAGTAGATCGGAGGATGCTGTGCAATCCAATTTACTGGAGACGAGAGACTTTGATCATTTTTAAGATGGTGCATAATCTCTAAATTTATTTTAGCCTTACCAAGCAATGGTAGACCCCTGCTTTCTGCCAGATCCTGTACATAAGCAAAATGTCCGATCTCATCGGGTATATCCCATAGAGGAGTCACCCAAAAAGACAAATAAATTGCTTTCACTGCAAAGAGCAACGAAATTAAAAGTATCGGTAATGGATACCTTTCAAAAAAAAATCTCATGATTCTATATTCCTTTACACATTTATTTTATTATTATACCTTGCTAAATATTTTATTTTCTTACACAAATACCCATACAAATCAGTAGCTTTCATTTTTAAATCTTACATAATCGAGTGATAATTCATCCGACAGTCACCTATGAAGACAAGGAGACTAATAATAAAAAGGTGAAAGCTTTTAAGTAACTACAAGCAAAATCCATAATCCATATTATCAATATCAAACATTTCAAATTTTATAAATTCTTCCTTCAGCCTTACCAAAATTAATGAAGTGTTTAATTGGATCGGCGCCGGAATAAAGCACATCCAGATTAAATATCAAATAAGAAAGCAAATCAAAATCTGACGGTAATCCAGGATAACAATCTATTGCTTTGTTTTGAGCTGTATTATTTAAAATATTTAATAGCTTATTACAACGCAAATCTGACGAATTTTTCAGAATTTTCAATCTCTTAAGTGGCAACTCAAATTCTTTCATTTTCTCATCAATAAGACATGTAGAGTTGATCATTATTGTGTTGACGATCAATTCTTTAAATTGCTCTGAAAACAAAAAAAATGGGTTAGCTAAATATTTTATAAAAAAATTATTCAACCTAATTATCCAGCATTTTAAATGATGCTGACATAGGCGCTTGTTATTTACTATCTTATAAGCTCTGCCTTCTGCCTTTCCATGATTAATAAAATGCTGAACGGGGTCCATTTCGGCATAAAAAACATCTTTATTAATTAATAAATAGGCTACAGCATCAAAATCATCTGGCACCCCCGGATACAAATTACCTGAATGATTTCGAGCGGCATCATACAACGTGTTAATTTTTCGCTGAATACGTTGCTCAGCCCCATCACGAAATTTTTTCATTATCTCAAGTGTCCAATCAGAAACTTGCTCATTTATAATACAATTTTGTAAAGGATTAATAATGCGTTCTTGATGAGAATTATGACTTATGGTTTCAAGTGGCAAAATTGACACCACTGGTTTATTTTCAAAGAAAGTATTATTAATCCAATCAACTTGATTATTGTAACGATCAAGCAATAATTGGTTCGTCATTTTACTATATGAAACAGTCTCAGCTCTTAAATCAGGACTTTTAGAAACAAAAAAATCTGACAATTGTTGCGAAAAAGTATCCCCAAGTACCTTATTAAACCCAATTAAAACGTTGCGTTCTTGGTTAGTTAAAGAACGATTAACCTGCCTCTCATGATCAACTTGATCAGTTATAAATAAGGCATTAACACCAATAAAATTCAAAAAACTACTGATTAATCTTTTTTTTTCTTGGTCATAGTTAAGTACATGCAAACTTTCTTTTGGTAATTCCTCAGACATTACCTGAAGGGAATTAACATGATCCCAAGCCGCTTCTAAAACCCATTCATCAAATAATCTCCATTCACCATGACGCTTAATGACTTGGTCATAAGCAGACAACAGAAACGGAATAACATTACGCACATAAAATATAATCTTTAATTTAAAACCAAGTCTTACTGATGATTCAAGAAGCTTTCTCCAACCCATGGAATCAGTGTATTGGAAAAATTCACATGAACAAATTGCTCTATTACAGCTTCCAAAATAACTTAATACCAAGCTATCTATTTCATTATCCGTGGTAGTTGCTAATGATAAGGCTTTATACAAAATCTTACCGTTACCACTATTGATTTCATAATCAGATTTAATATTAATTCTATGCTCATAGGCTAAGCCGACTGCTTCAAGTCGAGAGGCATTATTTTCACAAAAATTCTGCAATGCACTTGACCCTGTCTTTGAACCGCCCGCATGAACAAATAAGGTTTTTTCAGTCATTACAACAACGCTCCACAATTTGCTTCTTTATTCCCAATAAAATCACTTAAAACCTTAAGATCTTTCATCACTACAAACTAATTGATCAACCCTTGGCGGCCAAGCATATGAAAAATCCTCATGATCCAAGGTTAAATTAGGACTATAGGCGGGATCATTGATCAGTAAATCACCCCAGCGTTTTTTCATAAACAAGACTTCCTCGGTAAAGCGTAACTGCTTTGCTCGGGTATTCTCGGTTCCACGTGAGGCTGACTCATGATGATAAAGCTCTGCATAAGGTGTCCAGATGTTACGGTAACCCGCTTCCCGAACGCGTAAACAAAAATCGACATCATTAAAGGCTACTTTAAGGTCCGCTTCATTTAAGCCGCCAACTTCATGATAGATGCTTTTTTTAATAACTAAACAGGCGCCTGTAACAACAGACATTGTTTGAATAAGCTGTGCCCTGGAAAAAAAGCCAGAAGCACCTTTCTTTAAATGTTTATGTGAATGACCAGCAATACCACCCACGCCAGTTACTACACCACCATGCTGCAAAGTATCATTGGGATACCAAAGCCTGGCACCTACAGCACCCACACCAGACTGAAGAGCCAGGCTCATCAATTCACTTAGCCACTCAGGGGAGATGACTTCAATATCATTATTAATCAACCCAACATAGTCTCCACGCGCTTGCTGAACAGCCTTATTATTCAAGGCTGAAAAATTAAACGGTGATTCGTCCCTAAGAACCCTAACTTGATCATGACTACTTAGTCTGGCGAAATAATCTAATGTTTCAGGATCATCCGAATTATTATCAACAATAATAATTTCGTAATTTGTATAAGTAGTTTTGGCAAAAATACTGTCAATGCATTGCTTAATCAACTCCAAACCATTACGCGTAGGAATAATCAAACTAACCAAAGGCGTATTATTAGGCATGCTATAACGTGCCCGATACATACCAAAACTTAATAACTCGGCTTGTGCGGCAACTTTAGTTCGGGAAAAGTGATCATTCAGTGCACGCTCTCCAGCCAACAATGCATAGTTTTTTTCACTGCCTGCATGCGCAGTACTTCCAGGATGGCTTCGCCAGTGATAAAGCACTCGGGGAATATGTACAATATTTTTATGATCAAGTTGCTCTGAACAACGCAAAGCTAAATCATAGTCCTGCGCCCCCTCTAAACCTTCTCTAAAACCACCAAAATTTCTTATTAAATCAGTCCGATAGACACCTAAGTGACAAGCCATATTATGAGAAAGGAAGAGATCAGGATTCCAATCGGGTTTAAAATAAGGATCAAAACGCAACCCAGAAAGATCTATTTTATCTTCGTCTGAGTAAATTAATCCAACATCCGGATTCGCAACAATCGTCTCTGCAACCCAAAACAAAGCCTGCTGCGGCAACAAATCATCATTATCAAGCAGCGCAACAAACTCGCCTTTGGCTAACGCCAGTGCCGAATTAGAAGCGGCAGAAATATGCCCGTTTTCTTTCCTAAACACCACTTTAATACGGCAATCAGCCTCTATATAACGCTTTAGCAACTCATGCACTTCAACATTTGTGGAAGCGTCGTCGGCAATGCATAATTCCCAGTTTGGGTATAACTGGCTTTGCACTGATAAAATAGCCTCCTCAAGCATATCCAAAGGCGGATTATAAACCGGCATGACAATTGAAATAAGAGGTAACCGGTCTAACTGCTTAATGCGATTTTCAATTGCTTTAATATCCAGATCGTTTAACGTATCGTAACGACGCACCCACTCCGTATAATCAGTGCGATTATTTTTCTCATACCTTTCCACTGGCGTTGATGCGCCGGGTGCAGCTGAAAAAATCACCCGCCGTTTGATCCCATGAATACCCTCAGAGCGAAATGTACGCCACATGTTCTTGGTTAAACCGCTATAACCACCAGACATTGCCACTGCATAAGGTAACCCTCTTAAAATTAACTTGGCTCTTAATACCTGATGACCAATCAGTCTAACCGGATGCATTAAGCGCCACATTGTTGCTTGATGAATCTCAGTTGAAACTGATTTTTGATTTCCGGTAGAACCTTCTGGTTCACTGACTAATTGATCAAGTTGACTAACCGCCGACCTTAACTCGTTACCTTCAAAATCATCCAATGGTCTACTCCTAAAATTTAACAATCTCTGTTTTTCAGATGAGTTAGGCTCAAGCCAAGCTCTTTGCGATCGTATAACCAGTTTAAAAATGTAGTTTTATCATACATTATGCCATGATTGAATAGGTATATCGATTTAAGCGCTAACAAGCCAATATAAAATGCTGTGTCTGGCGTCAACTATTTTTGACGTTTAAGATCACACACCTTTAATTACTTAAACACAACGCCTGCGTAATACGAGGCGTATGGACAAATATTTAAACGGACTTTAATCAACTCGTTAAACCGCTGTTACTGAGAACCTCTTTGACCTCTTGTTGTTTTTGAAGTCTATATTTTTTTGGTTTCTCAACAGAAACACACACCTGAGATTAAAATTTAGGTTAGAGTAACTCAATTATTAAGGGTTTTCTTTTTCAATACCTCGCCAAAATTATCCAATTTACATGAATATATTGTTTGTTCTTTATGGGGATTTCACGACTAATAGTGCAGTCCATTTAACGCTTCATGCACGTGAACTAAATAGGTGTGGCCACAGTTGTGCTGTAGCGGTTCCAAGTAACTTGGACACTATCACTCAGTGCCATGATGTTTTCTTTAGACCCGTTCTTTATACTGATGCGTTGATTGCCCCTGATTCGATATTTCCTGATGGCCGGCCTGCTGATATTATCCATGCCTGGACGCCTCGTGAGAATGTAAGAAACTTTGTTACTGCTTATATGGCAAAACATCCAACCCCTTTAGTTGTTTATCTTGAAGATCATGAGTCTTGGATTTCTGGTCGAGCGTTAGGTTATGATGAAGTTACCTTGGCTCAACAAACCGAACAAAGCATTTCAGATCGTCTTCCAGATGCATTGTCACATCCTTTTCGTTATGACAGCTTTATTGGTTTGGCAGATGCCGTGATACTTATTCAAGATAAATTAAAGGTAGGCGTACCCTCTTGGGTTTACTGCGCAACGGTAATGCCAAGCGTTGATCTTGATTTTTTTTCTCCTAGAGCGGCAAATGCTCTATTAAGAAAACAATATAGCGTTGCAGACAATGAACGAGTGATTGTTTATCCGGGTGGCTTAAATGGTTTTACCCAACCGGCTATTGAAACATTATGTCGAGCAGTCGGGCTTATTAATAGCCAAGGTTTTCCGTGTCGATTATTGCGTACAGGGCCCTTTGCCTTGGATTTTCTTGAACAACTACCGCCTGAGACCGCTGCCGTTATTAATGATCTTGGCGTGCTTCCCAGAAGTGAACTACCTGATCTCCTTGCGTTAGCCGATGTTTTTGTTCAACCCGGTAAAATCGATCCCTTTGAAGACTTGAGGTTACCGGGTAAATTACCTGAACTTTTGGCAATGGGTCGCCCTGTCATTATGCCTGACGTAAATATTGCCCATTTGTTCAAGGATGGTATCGATGTAGTTTTAACCCAAACGGGAAGTGCAGAAGAGATTGCTGAAAAATGTGTAGCGCTGTTTTCTGATCCGCAGCAAGCTGAAAACATAGGAAAAGCAGGCCGTTTGTTTGCTGAAAGCTATTTTGAAATAAAAACCCAAGCCGAGAAACTGGTAAACGTTTATAAAATTGCTTGTGAAAATTTTAATCCTGTAATCGCCAAAGAAATATGGCAAATAGCTGATAAAAATACCCCAGTTACCTTATTACTGGCCCGTAAATTAAAGTTGTTGGCCGATACCAATCTATGTGTTGAAGCGCCTAAAATAATGAAACAACATGCTAACTATATCGAATTAATACAACAGCGTATTAGTGGACTGGAAATTACCATAACCGGCTTGACTCAAGTTGTAGCAGAGCGAGATGAACAAATAACCAATCTTAATAGAGAAGTTGCAGTGCGTGATGAGAAAATTTCACGTCTTAATGGGGTAATAGACGAAACACTTGGATCAACCAGTTGGCGGTTAACACGCCCGGTTAGATATGTGGGGCATCAATTATTAAAAATGAAAACACGATCTGATAAAATTTAATCGCAACCATTACTATCCTGCCAACGGTCAGCGTGATTGCAAATGACCAGACCATAAAATGAACCCTGCGCAAAGTCAAACGATCAAAACATTTGACTGTTTCGACTTGCATTTGCTCAAAACGCTTATTTATTGACTCAAGAACAAAATTAGCGTATAAGCATAGAAAATTACTTTTGTGTGATGTAGCATTAACAATTTAATAAGCTTGCGGTCGCCTGTCTTGCTGTTTTGGTAATAATATTGGCCGTTAGATTGCAACACATTGTTTATACATAAACATTTAACGGTTTACAGCCTTTAATATGGACATACAAAGCACTTAGAGCAAAAAGCATCATTAAGTACCCCTCCTCAATCGTTAGGGAGCAATGATCAGTGCCTAAGGAGCGATCCTCAGCCTTCAAGGCAACGACTCAATTGCCTGGGAGTGCTCCGCAGTTAGTCGGGATCAATCATTAATGGATCAGGTGCACTGAGCAGACATCAATGCGACCCCTCAACCATTAAGGAGCACTGCTTGAAGACCCAAGAGCACTGCTCAACCACTGAGTAGCCTTGATTAGCCATTAAGTAATACGCCTTAGCCCTTGCTAAGTGCGGCTTAATAGCTACGGCGCATTGACCTTTCAATGCGCAAACCGGCTTATATTATCAAAATAAACCGGTTAAATAGTGTGTAAAGAAGATTAATTCGACTTTATGAGTTATTTAAACAACCCTTAGGAGTAACATTATTATGACTACTTCATCTTTTATGCCAAAAACCGATGATGGCAAAGCCAATCTACTAGAACATCTCGTTGCCATCTTACCTAAATATGCAACACTTTTAGACATCAGCACCCGAGATTTTGACGAACTAAAAGCAGATTCACTATCCTTTCGGCATTCATTACATACCATGGGGATTACGCAAGCGTCCTCGCAATCATGGACCAACGCTAAAAACGTATTACGTGATGGCGGTTTAGGTAGTGCCGATTGGCCGGAAATGTCCACCTTGCCAGCCCCATCCCACCCATAGTCAAGCCCGGCATTATATCCAGGTTATCTGCCTTGGCCGCTCGGATTAAAGCCCATAGAAACTATACTGACACCATCGGCATAGAGCTATGGCTGGTCGTTGGCGAACAAAAAATCGATCTCACCACCTAGAAACCAGTCTTAAGTATTTTCTTACAAGCTGGACATCCTGTTATTACTTGGACTAAAGGCCGTGTCGGTGCCATAGAAATTTGGGCAGACAGAATGGATGGTAACAATTTTATATTATTGGCCACCGATACAGAGCCCTATACCAATGACAACACACCCTTACCCGCCTCAGGTAGTGGGGCAGTATGGAAATACAAAGCCATTTACCGATTACATGATGCACCTGTTGGACACTGGAGCGATGTCATTAGTATTGCCGTTGGCGTGTAGTTTAATAAACTAACAAACCACAACCGGTGCATGACGCCGCGCTTTTCGCAGCCTACAAAATAACATGCAGAGTGAACAAGCAACGCGTCATCTACCAAGGACAAAAAAACAACATGAGGAGGGTTAGCACTTTAATTGTGCCCACGAATACGTAGCGGCCCATATATGACCCTGGCAATTCTCTGACCAAGTTATTACCTCAGAGCCTTACTCTCTTGTTATTGATTTTTGTATTGTTAAAAAAATTTAACTAATAGACTTGGGTATAGCTTTCCCTGACTTCTTTTAACTCCATGGCGATTTCTCTACGTATACGAAAGTCACGCCTGGAATGGGCGATGTTGTAAGGGATTTTGGGGTTTCTTTCATATTTTACTGCTGTACGAACAAGACCTATCCATTGCCTGTCGTTATCTTCCATTTCTTTAAAGCGATTACGAATCCGCTCTAATTCCTGATTACAATAAGTAACAAAACCAGCGGCATAAAAAACGCTATTTTTTAAATAATCTTTTAAAGCAGCCAAATCACCGTTTATTTCTTCAACGACCTGATCAAAATTATTAGGTTCCGGTAATTTTTCCTGGTCTTCCATTTTCTTTCGGGCTTGATTGGCTTGATCAGCCGCTGAGCCATTAGCCGCATCTTGGCCAATGGCCGCTTTAATGGCTGTTTTAACGGTTCTACCCACGACAGCAGGCACTGAATCGTTATTTGACCACAAGCCATAACGCAAGTAATGAGTAACGTCTTGTTTGTTCATGTCTGCACCCTGATAAAAAGCTTCCAGCGTTTTAATCTCGGCAGAGCGCTCATTCAATAACCGCTCACGCGCTTGTAAGGGTTTAGCAATAAACGCTTCTACAGCAACACGACCAAATCTTAAAAACAATACCTGAAAACCATGCCGTATGCGGGCTTGCTCGATACTTTCGTCTGTATTCAACAAGGTTTTACGGACTTCTTCGGTTTCCCAAAGCAGTGATTGTGTTTTTTGAACAATTTGATCAATCAGTACTTGTAAAGATTGTGCCAATTGATCTGTCAATTCGGTTTCAAATTTTTGCTGAATTTCTCTAAAGAGCTCTTCGCGGATTTTATAGTTACCTTCACGAGGATCAGGCATTGAGATGGTTCTGCCGGCCGTATAAATACGCTTTAGCTCATCCATTTGACCGGTTGTAAGATTGGATAACAAGGCGTCAATTTTTTCATCATACGCCGCGTGCAAGGTTGCCAACTCATGATGTTCTGCACCCAAGGCATCGGCTTCTTTACGTCCTTGAATACTTTCGGCATACCAGACATCAAAATCTTTTTTGATGCGCTGCCATTCTCGCCCCCACCATTGGTTAAACTCTTTACCCAGAAGATCATCTTCTTCTACATCACCATCCGCTATGGCACCATAGACTGGCTCCAGTTTAAGTAGAACATCACCGGCATACTGTCGCATATTGTTAACCAAAGCATCACAACGTTTTTGCAACACTTCGGCTCGTTCATGATCAATATAATGATTGACAGTGTCTTTTAAGATCAGAATACCGTCAGTGATACCTATTTTCTTTAGTTTTAATTTGTCATCTGCGCTTTTATTGCGCCTTAGAGTATCTTCTGAGGGTATTCCAAACTCTACCAAATGTGCGCGTGCACAAACTGGAATCATTCGTCGTTCTGGAACAGCCGGCCAATAATTGCGGTGTTTTTCCAATGTTTCCCTAAAATCAATTTGATCATCCAAGGCATCAGCTTGAGTCAGTACTACAAATATCTTGTCTGACACTTTAATGCTGGGGTCTTCTGAATCAGCAATCAGTAATATCTCTTTTTCCGGCCCTGTAATGGAAGGCTGCTTCATTTCTTTTGCATAAATTATCGCATCGCATCCTTTTAAACGATCAATGGCTTGATCGGAATGCATCTGAATGCCTGAGTTAAATCCAGGCACATCATGAAAAACGATATCTCTATCGCTTCTTAAACGAACTGTTTTAAGTTGAATACGCTTAATAGCTAAAGACTGGGCACGATTTTTAAATATCGCAGATTGTAATTGTTCATTAACTTCACTAATGTCTATAAAGCTTTGTGTATAGCCATTTTTTTGTTTGGTAAATTCATGAATAGCTGAAAGATTTTTTTCAGTATCATCAAAGTCTTCTTGAATCTCTTTTCTTTCTTTATCATTCAGCGTTCGA
>JAPLRP010000073.1 GCA_026399095.1 Methylococcales bacterium
AGTCAGTTCTACGGTACCCAAGCCGGCCGAAAAATGACCGCCGGAAATGCTCACGGTATGGGTTAAATAATCACGCAACTCTTTTGCCAGCGGCTTTAACTGCTCTTTTTTAAGCTTGCGTACATCCGCTGGGGTATTGATGGTTTCTAACAGGGGAAAACTACCTAGTTTATTCATGTGTAAATCAATTCCTGAAGTTGACACAGTGTCAGTGGCATCTCATTTTGTAATGATGGCCATCGGACTGGTTCTGTAAGCCTTTGATGGTCTGGCAAGATCACCGGTAACAAAAAGAAGTGATCGACTTAATAATCAAATCGGTAATTATCCATTTTAAATCCGTAGCAATCAAGTAGGAAATTAATGAGAACGCTGAATAATATAAAGTGATAAGTCACGCAAAAGGTCTGCTTCTTTGCCAAACAGACTTAAACTATCCAAGGCTTTCTCATGCAGTTCTTGAGCTTTTAGCTTGGCGCCGTTCAACCCCAACAAAGCCGGATAAGTTGGCTTATCGTTATCCTTGTCCTTGCCCTGAGTTTTTCCTAAAGTAGCCGTATCACTTTCTTCATCAAGAATGTCATCTTTAACCTGAAACGACAAACCGATACATTTTGCATAATGATCCAGCTTTAACGCTGCAGCAGGATCAACATCCGATTTTGCAAGCGTAGCCATATTGACACTGGCACGGATTAAAGCGCCCGTTTTATGAATATGCATATTTTCCAGTTCAGGCAGATTTAATTTTGTACCAACCGACTGCAAATCAATAGCCTGCCCACCAACCATACCCTGCGAACCACTGGCTTTTGCCAATGAAATGATCATTTTTAAGCGCCCTTCTGCAGATGCCGTCATACTGGAGTCATTCGCCAACAACTCAAAAGCCAAAGCCTGTAAAGCATCGCCCGCCAAAATAGCGGTTGCTTCATCAAAAGCAACATGGCAGGTCGCTTTGCCCCGCCTGAGTTCATCATCATCCATCGCAGGCAAATCATCATGGATTAAAGAATAAACATGAATAAATTCAACCGCGCAAGCCGGACCGTCCAATACTTCGGGAGCAATACCCAGCGCCCTGCCTGTGCAATACGTTAACATGGGGCGCATTCGCTTGCCGCCATCAAGCACACTGTAACGCATCGCCTGATGAAGCTTTTGCGGCAGTAACAGTTCGCTTGGAAGACGCGCATCCAAAGCCTTTTCGACTCGACTTTGACAAAAGCCAAGATATTCTTTTAACGCATTACTCATCAGTAAATGACTCCAAGGTTTGAGTACCATTTTTTTCTATTAGAATCTGAACCTTCTGTTCAGCTTCTTGCAACGCTTTTTGACAGATTCGGGTCAGAGTAACCCCACGCTCAAAAGATTTTAATGACTCTTCCAGTGACAGGTCACCTTGCTCCAATTGACTAACCAACCGCTCAATTTCTGCAAGTGAGTCCTCAAATAGAGCTGTGCTTTTCTTTTTTGACATGTAAATAGAATGGTTTAAATGAAATGAATGATCAACAAATCAAGCATTATATATGAAATTAGTCTATGTAAAATTAGGAAGTATCAGTAATCAGCAAAAAACCATTAAAAACAGACTGACAAATCCGTTAATACAATCTCCTATGCAACATGAAATACTGATTTAAATTATAAACTGTCACATCAAAGACAGAATAATCCTATATGATGGTTCTGGAAAATAGCTTTTTTCAAACAATAACTTCCGGCACACGACCGGCAACCCCTACAAATCGATAAAAAAAATGAATAACATAAAAAAAACAGCTCTCACTTTCTGCATGACGCTACTTTTAGGTGCCAATTGCACGTCAGTATTTGCAGAAGAAACAACCGTCAACTCAACAACCAGCATCAATGAAACTATTACGCATGTTGAAAAAGCCTTAACCGAAGTCAATAAAAGTGATTTTTCTGCCGCACAGTTGCATTTAAAATCAGCGCGTTTATCCTCAGAAAACATTACCGGCGATCAAGCTAAAGTCAAACTAGCTAATGCCAGTGTTATCCAAGGACAAATTCAAGCCAAACATGGAGACATTAAAGAATCGGCAGCCGAATTAAACAAAGCCCTAAGCTTATATAAATCTCTATAAGGCAGAACTAAAGGGGTGGGCAAAATTTTTGTCCACCGTTTTTAAATCTGCATCTAAAATAGAGGCATCCACTAAAGAGAATTAACTTTAGCATGTAATTGTTGTTTTATTTAGTTAAGTAATGGGGTAATAATCTCAATTATTTGTTCTCTGGAAATCTCACCATTATGCTGATAGATAACTTGTCCTTGCTGATTAACAATTAGGGTGTAGGGAACGACACCTGCTGTGTTACCCAGTTGTTGAGACAAGGCAATTCCCGCCAAGTCGCCGATCAAGATTGGATAATTAATGTCGGTTTTAGCCATATATTCTTTCACTGACGCCTGATCATCTACCGCAACACCAATAAATTGAAGACCGTTATTTGTAAATTGTTGCTGTAAGGTTTTAAACATGGGGATTTCTTTAAGACAAGGCGGGCACCAAGTTGCCCAGAAATTAATAATGCGTATTTTGCTTTCCCATTCTTTTATGTTGTGTGGCTTACCAAAAACATCCGGCATTGTAAATTCTGCCAAAGGGATGGGGTTAGCAAGCGCGACAGGCGCAAAATAACCTCTGGCAAAAATTCCTCCACCTAAAGCCAACACAGCAGCGAATATAATAATTTTGGTATTTTTCATAATTTAACACCTTGTAATGTTTTGATAAACGTATCGGCGTCTTGATAGCCAATAACACGGTGAGCGGCTTTTTCAAGCATGTCATTACTAAAAAATATAATTGCTGGCGGCCCTACCAATTTGTATTTTGCCAACAGGACTTTATCATCTTCAGAATTTTCTGTGACATCGACTTGTAAGAGTACAAATTCTTTCAACGCTTGTTTAACTTTAGGCTCTGTAAAGGTATAAGCTTCCATCTCTTTACACGATATACACCAATCCGCATAAAAATCGAGCATGACTGGCTGATGATTAGCTTTTGCTTGCTGAAGCTTTGATTCTAAAGCCGCTAGTGATTTTACTCTTTCAAAAACCAACCCCGCTTCAGCGGCTTGCGCTTTATTAACGGCAAACCCTTGTAACGGTTTTAGCGGATTGTTGTTGCCCATGCTAAAGCCTATTAATAATATCAGTCCGTATGCAAGCATCATCAAACCAATCCCTTTCCACAGTTTTCGCCAACCAGAACTATTCTCCGGCAAGGTGTCAATGGCATTAAGATAGATGGAGGGTAAAATGAGTAACATTGCCCACAGTATAATTGTGATGGCGGGCGGCAAAATTCGACTTAACATCCAAATAGCCACACCCAGCATCAGCACCCCGAAAACAACTTTAGTTGAATAAAGCCAAGCACCTGCTTTAGGCAATAATTTACCGGCAGAAGCGCCTAATAACAACAAGGGCATGCCCATACCCATACCCATAAAAAATAGAGCACTACCGCCTAAAAAGGCGCTACCGGTTTGACCAATAAATATTAATGCGCCTGCCAGTGGCGCTGCAACGCAAGGTCCAACAATTAAAGAAGATAAGGCGCCCATGATAGCCGCACCCCAGAGGGAACCATCTTGATGTTTTACACTGGAGTTATGCAGTTTTATTTTTAATGCATTGGGTAGCTCAAGATCATATAACCCAAACATGGATAAAGACAGTAATACAAAAATTGCACTGAATAAGCTGATTATCAAAGGTTGTTGAAATGTCGCTTGCAAGTTGCTGCCAAATAAAGCAGCTAGTACACCAAACGCTGTATAGGTAATGGCTGAGGCGACTACATAACTTAAGGACAGCATAAATGCTCTGGCAGTAGTAATCCGATTACCATGACCGACGATAATGCCCGATAAAATCGGGATCATAGGGAAAATGCACGGAGTCATAGACAGTAACAATCCGAATCCAAAAAAACTGATTAAGACCATCGCCAAGCTGTCGTGATGCAAGGATTGCACAATTTGATCTTGCTCGGAAAGTATCGGTGTTACTTGAGCGCTATTATTTTGGATAGTGTTGTGGGCAACCGGCAACTGCAGCTCAATGTCTTTAGTCATGGGTGGATAACAAACACCACGATCCGCACAGCCTTGGAAAGTTGCCTGTAATATGATTGTTTGCTCTGAACTGTTAGTGTGAATAAGTGGTACATCAAACCCCAGTTCGTTATGAAAAATCTCGACCTGTCCAAAGGCTTCATCGTCTTTTGGTGTGCCGTGAGGTATTAAAAAAAGGCCTAGGGGATTTTTCGTTGTGTTGATAACTTTTAACTGGATTTTCTCACGATAAAGGTAATAGCCTTTTGCAATTTCCCAATTAACATGCGCGGTACTTGAGTCGATAACCACTGCAAAAAACTTGAAAGCTTGGTCTGGGGGTAATAACTCGTCTTGAGTGGCATTAAGATTAAAGGAAGGGAGTTTTTTTACCAGCGATTCCAAAGGATTAGGATTAGTTACTGCAGAAACAACCGGTAAATTAATATCAAAAACTTTTTTCTGGGGCGGATAACAGATGCCTTTATCGGAACAGCCGCGATATTGCACCTCTAAGGTTATCAATTCAGGATCGCTTGTTGCCGTAAACGATGCGGGTATTTGCAGGTTGTTTCGATAAATAATAACGTCACCAAAATTTTCATCATGTTTTGTTTCACCGGACGGAAAAGTTGGAACCACCTCTGAGATCTGTTCAGTTTTTGATTCAAGCCGTATATGATTACTATAAAGATAATAACCTTGGGCAATATCCCATGAAATTTCAAGCTGATTGGCTGATACTGCTTTTGCAGAAATCTCGAAAGCTTCCTCGGGCGGCAACATTGCTTGATTAGCGTGCACACCGCTAGATAATGCACTTGACGATAGTAAACAGAAAAAAATTATTTGTAAGAATGACATGAATCTATCCAATGCAGGTATTCAGATGAGCCGTTTTCTATAGAAACGGCAATTATTTCAGGAAGTTTGTAAGGATGGTGTGTTTTTAGGGTATTTTCAATCATCTGATAATTGGCTTTATTGGCTTTAATCAGTAACAAGTGTTCTTGAACTGTTTCTATTTCTTGCTGCCATAAATAAATAGAGGTAATGCTTGGAAGAATAGTTACACAAGCCGCCAACTTGTCATTTAAAAGTAAATGAGCGAGGCTTTCTGCAGTGCCTTTATCCGGACAGGTACAATGAATTATTTGATAACTATTCGGCATTTTGTTGGTTGGTAATAAGCAAGTGTGCATATTATCCTATAAATTAAATTCGATTGCCTTTATATTGTACAAATAAAAGTTGAGGAAGCATTGTGCTTAGCCCTAATATAACGTTTTTAGGTAATATTCTAAAATTTAAGAGTGTGTAATGAAAGTTTTTCAAGTGCTGTTTCTGGTGGTTTTAATTATTCCTTTTGCGGAAATTTACTTACTATTGCAGGTAGGTAGTGTTATTGGTGCGTTTCCAACTATTTTTTTAGTGGTTTTTACAGCAGCATTAGGTGCATGGTTACTAAGACAACAAGGCTTTGCCACCTTTCGACGATTTCAGGAGAATCTAGCTCAAGGCGTCATTCCCGCCTATGAAATGATTGAAGGGCCTATTATTTTGCTAGGTGGGCTTTTATTATTAACACCCGGATTTATTACTGATATTTTGGGACTCGCCTGTTTAATATCGCCTTTGCGTAAAAAATTAGCTCAATATGTCATTGAAAGCCGATTGATTCAGGCAAGTGGTGCTTTTAAACAAGAAAAAGCCACTGATAATAATGTGTTGGAAGGCGAGTTTAAAAAAGAAGAGTAAAGCTTAAGGCCCAAGGTAAAAAGGTATAATTTATACAACTCTTAACCTTGGACCTGTTAACTGTTGTTTCAGCTTTCAGTAGGACTATTGTCAGCGTCACAGGTATTTTTATTAAGCCCTGAGTAGGCTGGGCACCAGCCTGAAAATCCGGTTCCTATAAGAACCATGCCTATTAGCAATAATGCAATTGAGGCGGTAAAGATTGAAACGGCAGTTAATGCTGCACCGGCATATAGACGGTATTTTTTTTCTTTCTCACCGACATTGTGTTCAAATTTAATCATACGTTTAATATCAAAACTCATCTTAATCCCCTTCTGTGTAATTGTTATTATTTTAATGAAGCAACGGTAGAATTACCCATTACCGAGTCTGAAATAATATACACAGCTCTACAAAATGTGCAAGCGATAAAACCATAATGAATGTTACTTCAATAATCGAATCTTTAAATGATGCCCAACGACAGGCTGTTACTGCACCGTCGCAGGCTATGCTGGTTTTGGCAGGTGCTGGAAGCGGTAAAACACGGGTATTAGTGCATCGTATTGCTTGGCAAATTCAGGTAGAAGGTGTGGAAGCACACAGCATTTTGGCGGTTACTTTTACTAATAAAGCTGCCAAGGAAATGCGTGTAAGAATTGAGACTTTGCTAAAAGTCCCCACTCATTCTTTATGGATAGGCACTTTTCACGGAATTGCACACCGCCTGTTAAGACGCCATGCCAAACAGGCAAAATTGCCAGAGACTTTTCAAGTTATGGATTCCGGAGATCAATTAAGAGTTATTAAGCGCTTACTAAATACACTTAATTTAGATGACTCAAAGTGGCCGCCCCGTGAACTGCAATGGTTTATCAATGCTCAGAAAGATGAAGGTATAAGGGCCCGGCACATGCTGGAATCACCAGACCTTCATCATCGACAAATGTTAACTATCTATAGGGCTTACGAAGAACTGTGTGATCGCTCCGGTTTGGTTGATTTTGCTGAATTATTATTGCGCGGGCATGAATTATTGCGTGATAATCAAGATGTTCTTGATTTTTATCAGCAGCGTTTCAGACAAGTTCATGTTGATGAGTTTCAAGATACCAATACTATTCAGTATGCCTGGTTACGATTATTAACGGATGGCAAAGACAATCTATTTGTAGTCGGAGACGACGATCAATCAATTTATGGTTGGCGCGGTGCCAAAATTGAGAATATCTATAGCTTTCAAAAACACTATCCCAATCATCAAGTTATAAAACTAGAACAAAACTATCGCTCTACCGGCACCATTCTTAAGGCTGCCAACCAGATTATCTCAAACAATTCTGGACGCATGGGTAAAGAACTATGGACTGATGCAGGCGAAGGAGATCCCTGCTCTTTGTATGCCGCTTTTAACGAACAAGATGAAGCTTATTTTGTCGTTGAACGGATTAGAAGCTGGGTAAATGAAGGGGGACTCCGCAGTGATGCAGCAATTTTGTATCGCTCTAATGCTCAATCTCGTCAATTTGAAGAAAAACTAATGGCTACTGCCACACCGTATCGTGTTTATGGTGGTTTGCGCTTTTTTGATCGGGCAGAAATCAAGAATGCGCTGGCTTATTTACGGCTGATAGCTAATCGTAATGATGATGCTTCTTTTGAAAGGGTTATTAATACCCCAACCCGTGGCATCGGTGCTAAAGCTATTGATGATATAAGAATCATAGCACGAGATCAAAGCCTTTCATTATGGGCTTCCGCTATTGTGTTGATTAATCAGCGAACCATGTCTGCCAGAGCTACTAACGCGTTAATAGGATTTTTGGAACTGATTAAAGGCCTTGCCACACAAGCTGATGGTTTAGAGCTTTATGAAAAAGTTAAACTGGTTGTCGAAAAATCAGGGCTGACTGAGCTGTATCAAAAAGAAAAAATGGAGAAAGGCGAGGAAAAAGTTGAAAACTTGGAGGAGTTGGTTAACGCTGCACGTCTTTTTGACTTTGATCAGGAAAATGAAGAAGGCATGGGCGAACTGGATATGTTTTTAACACATGCTGCCTTGGAATCAGGCGATAGTCAGGCCGATGATTTTGAAGATTGTGTGCAACTCATGACCATCCATTCAGCAAAGGGCCTTGAGTTTAAACTGGTATTTCTGGTGGGGATGGAAGAGAATTTATTTCCATCACAACAGTCTGTTGATGATGTAAGTCGACTGGAAGAAGAACGTAGACTCTGTTATGTGGGAATGACCCGTGCCATGCAACAACTGTATTTGAGCTATGCTGAATCAAGACGTTTATATGGCCGTGAAAGCTACCCAAGACCGTCCAGATTTCTTCGTGAAATCCCCTCAGAACTGATACAAGAAGTCAGAATGCGCGCGACGGTTAGCCGTCCGGTGACTGCAATACAACCAAAACCCGCTTACCTTAAGACAACAGGCACTTACAAGCTTGGACAAAGCGTCAGCCATGTCAAATTTGGCGAAGGAGTGGTATTACAAATTGAAGGTTCTGGTGCTCAGGAAAGAGTACAGATTAACTTTAAACAAGTCGGTGTTAAATGGTTAATGCTGGCTTTCGCCAAACTGGATGTTTTGTAAGGATAAAACAATAACCACTAATAAGTAATTCTGCACCCGGCCATGGTCCGGATGCAGAATAAATCTATTTTAAGGCGTTAAACCTTGTCCAATGACAATAACTTTTAATGCGTTAGTGCCACCTTCTACTCCGGTCAAATCACCTTTAGTAATAATAAACTTATCACCATCTTTAGCTTTGTGCCATCTTCTAAGCTCTTTAACAATACTGCGATTAACTTCAGCATGATCGTTATTACCTTGAAGCTCAAAATACATAGGAAAAACACCGCGATACAGGGTTACCTTACCCAGCGTTTTTTCCTGACCGCTAAAAGCAAAAATTGGCATTCCAGAACTGATTCTGGACATCCATAACGGTGTTGATCCAGACTCTGTTAAAGCTACAATGCCTTTGATATTGGCATGATTAGCCAGATACATCGCTGACATAGCAATAGCTTCATCATCGCGCTCAAAATGTTTAACATTAATGCGATGATCTGATTCACGAACACTACGTTGCTTTTCTGCTTCTATACAAATTCGATGCATAGCTTCAACAGCTTTTATGGGGTAATTTCCAGAAGCTGTTTCTGCTGACAACATAATGGCATCAGTACCATCATAAACTGCATTAGCAACATCGAATACTTCAGCCCGTGTAGGGATTGGATTTTCGATCATGGACTCCATCATTTGTGTTGCTGTAATAGCAACACGATTAAGCTCACGAGCACGTTTAATCAGTAATTTCTGTACGGCTGGCAAATTAGCATCACCAATTTCAACCCCCAGATCGCCACGCGCTACCATGACAGCGTCAGATGCCAGAATGATTTCATCCATTACATCAGGAACTATTGCCTCAGCACGTTCGACTTTAGAAACAATTCCGGCATAACAGCCTTCAGCTTCCAGTAAACGACGCGCCTCATTAAGATCTTCAGCGCACCGAGGAAAAGATACCGCAACATAATCGCACTTCATGATAGCGATAGTTTTGATGTCTTCTTTATCTTTTTCAGTTAATGCTGCAGCAGACAGGCCACCGCCCATCAAGTTTATACCTTTATTGTTGGAGAGAGCACCGCCTACAATAACGGTACAGTTAACCCGCATATCAACAACATCAACAACATCCAATACAATACGACCGTCATCTAGTAACAAACGACTGCCCGGCTTAACTTCTAAAGCCAAAGGCTCATAAGTTATTCCAACTTGGGTGTTATCGCCCATCATGGGGTCAAAGTTAATGTCTAACGAAAAGTCTTGTCCTTCATTTAAAATTACCTTGGTATCTTTAAAGCGGGCAATACGGATTTTAGGACCCTGTAAATCTGCTAGGATGCCTACACGTCTTCCTGTTTTCTTGCTGAGTTCGCGAATTGCATTGGCTCTGTCGATATGATCTTGAGCAGAACCATGAGAAAAGTTCATCCGGACAACGTCAATACCTGCATTAAATAAGCCTTCAAGTACTCCAGGTTTATCAGTTGCGGGGCCGAGTGTGGCTAAAATTTTGGTTCTTCTTAACATTAAGTAAATCCGTTATTTGGCGTTAACAAAAGCAATAGTGGTATCCAACATACGATTTGAGAAACCCCATTCGTTATCGTACCAAGAGAGAACTTTTACCAAACGTCCACCCAGTACTTTAGTTAATGGCGACTCATAAATAGATGAAGCAGGATTATGATTAAAGTCAATAGAGACCAGTGGTCTTTCGTTGATATCCAAAATACCCTTTAAAAAGCCTTTAGAAGCAGCTGTCAAAATCTCATCAATTTCAGCTTTGCTGGTATCTCTTGAAGCTTGGAAAGTTAAATCAACCACTGAAACGTTGATAGTAGGTACGCGCATTGCAAAACCGTCGAGTTTGCCAGCCAATTCAGGCAATACCAAACCTACAGCTGCAGCAGCACCTGTTTTGGTAGGAATCATTGAATGAGTCGCTGAACGTGCACGACGTAAATCGCTATGGTAAACGTCAGTCAAAACCTGATCATTGGTGTAAGAGTGAATAGTCGTCATTAAACCACTTTCAATACCGATGGTATCGTTTAATGGCTTGACGATTGGTGCCAAACAATTAGTAGTACATGATGCATTTGATATCACAGTATCTGAAGCTTTTAAAGTATCATGGTTCACACCAAATACGATAGTACCGTCAACATCATCACCGCCTGGAGCAGAAATGATAACTTTCTTTGCGCCCGCTGTAATATGTGCAGAAGCTTTAGCTTTACTTGTAAAAAACCCGGTACATTCATGAACCACTTCAATACCTAATTCAGCCCAAGGTAGTTTTGAAGGATCTCTTTCAGAGAAAACTCTGATTCTGTCACCATTAATAACGATGAAGTCACCATCGACAGTCACTTCAAAAGGAAATTTTCCATGCACTGAGTCATATTGAGTCAAGTGAGCGTTTGTATTGCTGTCACCTAAATCATTAATTGCAACTATTTGAATTTCATTAGTGCGGCCTGATTCGTATAAGGCACGAACGATATTACGTCCAATACGACCATAACCATTGATTGCAACTTTAATTGGCATTGAGTATCTCCAGAGTGATGATTTGAAAAATTAATAAAACTGATGCATCGAAAATTTATAAACTATGTAACTATACCAAAATACTAGGTGATTAGTCTATTGATGATAATGCTTGCGTTAGAATCTAGGCATTTTTATTACAAATAATTCATTGAATTAACGACTACAAATTTGGATAAGCTTAATAATTACATCATTTTTTATAAGGCTTGCTACCTCATTTATTTTTAAAATTATTTAGAATGATTCGATAACCAGTATAATTGAACAATATCGCAGCTTAATAAACTTGCTGCACTGAACTCAATTCTTAACTTAACACTCTCAAGAGAACTCTATGGCGCTGTATTGTGGAATCGTCGGTTTACCCAATGTTGGCAAATCAACTCTGTTTAATGCCTTAACCAAAGCTAAAATTGCCGCTGAAAATTACCCTTTTTGTACTATTGATCCCAATGTCGGGGTTGTCCCGGTTCCCGATTCCAGAATGGAAAATCTGGCTGTCATTGTAAAGCCAGAACGCATATTACCAACAACAATCGAATTTGTTGATATTGCAGGACTGGTTGCCGGCGCATCAAAAGGCGAAGGTTTGGGTAATAAATTCTTGGCAAATATCCGCGAAACTGACGCTATAGCCCACGTTGTTCGTTGCTTTCAAGACGACAATGTTGTTCATGTTGCCGGAAAAATTGATCCCATTTCTGATATTGAAGTCATAAATACCGAACTGGCACTGGCTGATATGGCTTCGGTTGAAAAGGCTTTGTTGCGAGCAAGTAAAATCGCTAGAACCGGCAATAAAGATGAGCTGGCCAAAAAACTGGTTTTAGAGCAAGTCCTAAAACAACTGGAGGCAGGCGAACCAGCACGAACATTACCTTTAACAGATGATGAGAAACTGTTCATCAAAGACCTTTGCTTAATGACACTAAAGCCCACCATGTACATTGCTAATGTCCAAGATGATGGTTTTGAGAACAATCCTCTTTTAGATAAAGTAATCGCCCTTGCTGACAAGGAAGGTTCAATGGTGGTTCCTATTTGTGCAGCCATAGAATCAGAAATAGCCCTTTTGGATGAAGAAGAAAAGAAAGAATTTTTGGATGACCTAGGACTTGAAGAGCCGGGCCTAAATAGAGTAGTTAGGGCGGGCTACGCATTATTAAATCTTGCTACTTATTTTACCGCCGGTGTAAAAGAAGTTAGAGCGTGGACTATACCTGTTGGTGCATCAGCTCCACAAGCTGCAGGGGTTATTCATAGCGACTTTGAAAAAGGTTTTATTCGCGCTGAAGTTATTTCATACGAAGACTTTATAACCTATAAAGGGGAACAAGGTGCGAAAGATGCTGGAAAATGGCGACTGGAAGGTAAAGATTACATCGTTAAGGATGGTGATGTCGTTCATTTTCGATTCAACGTTTGACAAACCAACAGCGGCTATCTATAATTCCGAGTCTTTACAAAGCCCGTAAAAAGGCGATATAGCTCAGTTGGTTAGAGCACGGGATTCATAACCCCGGGGTCGGTGGTTCAAATCCACCTATCGCCACCATAAGAATCAAGGACTTAGGCACAAACCGAGTCCTTTTTTTGTGCCTAAAATTTACAATGAAGCACTCATGACGCAATTCTAAATAAACCACTGCAACACTTGCCAACAATTCAGGCATAAAAAAGAGCTTTGGTTTCGACTCTCTGAGTAGCACTGGCAAGGCAGTATTTTATAAATCAGAAAAACGACTGGGTGAAAATAACACCTGTTTCACGTCGTACAAACCACGCCTCATATAACGAGCACTCGTTCTCAAGCCTATTACCTGAGCTTTGTCTTTATAAATTAATCTAACCCCGAAGTGTCATGTTTTGAAGAAACACAGTTCAAGCGCGAAACTGTAAAAAGGTCATGTATGATTTAAGGCCGGCTTATAGTAATAAAATCAATCCGTAAGGCTGTTTGGTTTTATGCCGATAGCATTCTGTTACCCATCAAATCCCTAGCTTTACTTAATGAGACTAGGTTAAGGCTTTGTCTACACTTAATGCTATAGTAAGTTACACGTATACGCATTGAGAGATTGTAATGCACAAAAAAATGACAATTACCTTGGATGAAGCCCTTTATGACGAGCTTTATAGAACCATTGGCAAGCGCAAAATGAGTCAGTTTATTGAAGACTTGTTACGATCCCACGTGCTCGACACATCTCTTGATGCCGGTTATAAGGCCATGACTGCAGACCAAGTGCGAGAAAGTGAAGCAATGGAATGGGTTAACGCGCTTGCCGGAGATATGGAAAATGAAGCGAGGTCAAGTCTGGCGAGTAAAGTTTGACCCTTCAGTAGGCAGTGAAATTCGTAAAACACGCCCCGCTGTTATTGTCAGTAATGATTCGGCTAACCGTAATTTATTGCGGGTTGTTGTTATACCGTTAAGCACTAATACCAGTCGTTTTTATCCCGGTGAATCGCTGGTTACGCTCGAAGGTAAACAAGGCAAAGCCATGGCTGATCAAATTATGGCGGCCGATAAAATACGTTTAAAAACCCAAATTGGCACTCTATCCAAGACTTATATGCTATGGGCTGAGCAAGCTATTTTGGTTCATTTAGGGTTGCCCAAATAGAGTTGTTCTAAATTATCCCAAGGGATTGTATGATATGATTTAAACACAAAAAGTTACTGGATAAATAGACCTTATTATGAGCTTAGAAACTAGAATTACTTATAATCCTCTTCAATGCGGTGGTAAGCCTTGTGTTCGTAATATGAGAATTCGCGTTAGCGATATTCTCCAAATGTTAGGTGAAGGCGTAAGCACAGAAGAAATTCTGCAAGATTTCCCAGATTTGGAGTTGCTTGATATTCAAGCCTGTCTTATATACGCGGCCCGTCGTGCAAATTTAGAGCGATTAGTTGCATGATTTATTGGGTTGATGCCCAACTTCCACCCCAGTTAGCAAAGTGGCTGTCTGATACATTTAAAGTTGAAGCTTATGCATTGCGTGATTTAAATTTACGTGACGCGGAAGACGCAGAGATTTTTGAAAAAGCCCGTCAAGATGACATTGTTATTATCAGTAAAGATAGTGATTTTGTAGAAATGATTTTGCGCTTAGGTAAACCACCTCAATTATTATGGATAACCTGTGGAAACGTAACAAATCGTCGACTTCAAGATTTATTTACAAAAGTCTTTGTTAAAGCACAAAAGTTATTAATATCAGGTGAAGATATTGTTGAAATAACAGATTCCTAAGTTATATACTTTTTTCTTTAGCCCTCCTAATTAGTGCCTGACCGAAAAAGCCACTTTTCAAAAAAAATCAGATTAAAATCAAAAAATATTTTTTGAAAAAATTTTCAGAGCCGGAAAAATCACTCATATCGCAGTTGACCAGCCAATATTCAGAATTATTTCTCCAAATCAC
>JAPLRP010000017.1 GCA_026399095.1 Methylococcales bacterium
CAGCAAGTGTAATGTCTGATAAGGTTATTGAGAAACTATGTATCGAGCTCAATGCAACGGAGACTCTATTTCCTCGAACAAATTTACGCATGGTATTCAAAGTAGGGTCAACTTAAAATCCTAGAGATCTGGGTGTCTGAATGTGCTTATATAAAGGCTAAACCGGCCTTGGCAACGACGGCTTTGTGTGCAGCAGTCGTTACTTTGTAAGAAGCAGCGCCTGCTGTGTACGCTTGAAGTGCTACTTCGTACGAATCAACGGTTAATTTGTACTTGGCAGCGGTTAATTCATGCAAATTAATGGCTGCTGTTTACGACGCAACGAATCATATGTTTAGTCAGTGGTTACTTTGTGCGAAGCAGTCGTTGCTTCGTCCGTTTTGGAAGCTGCTGCGTACGAAGTAATGACTGCTTTGTGTCCTGCAAGCTTTGCTACATCATTTTTAACAACTGCAAATGGCAAACTAGCGGGTTATCTTTTCGTTTTAAAGGTCGCTTATGGGTTGGCAGTTATTCAATAGGTCAAGAAGGGCAAGCAAACGCAGCATATTAAACCGCAAATGAATTAATGTTGAATTTTTGATCCTTGTACCCTTGATAATTACAAAAATCAAGAATTAGTTGTCCGAATTACATGGTTATAGAAATAAAATAGCATGATTGTCGATTTTTACTGGGTGGAGATACTTTAATTTTGAATAAGGTTGGGCAAAAGTCCTGCTTTTTGTGCCCAATAGATGTCATCAATGTCGGGCACAAAAGGCGGGGCCGACCAAAATTTCACTTAAATTTAAATCGAGCTAATGACCATGAACACTGAAAACACCGAAAAATCCACCACTGATGATATCGATATTCAACGTAGCAACGTCACTAAACTGGCTTTCTTGGACACCGCCGGAGATGATGACACTGGTGCTGTCAGTTGTAAGGCAACAAATTTATTGTTGCCTTACAGCAAAGTATTAAAGCTAGTTAACAATAGAGTGGCAAAATACAAATTATCGTGTAATGACTTCAGTACCTTTGCCAATCAACACGACATCAGCTGGACGCATGGCAAAAAGGCCATTGCTAACAACACCCGTGATATTGTTGATGATTTGTTCCAACTTGATAGGATCTAAAATATCCAGATTATGAACATCAAGAATAACGTTATGATTATCGGTAATAAAATTCTCGCGCCATACCGGTTGACCGCCTAACTTAACCATTTCTCTGGCAACATAACTTCTCGCCATGGGAATAACTTCTATCGGTAAAGGAAAGGCTCCCAAAACGTCTATGCATTTAGTTTCATCAACAATACAAATAAACTGTTTACTGGCTGCGCCAATAATTTTTTCACGGGTTAAAGCGCCACCGCCGCCTTTAACCATGTGCTTATGAGGCGTCACTTCATCGGCGCCATCAATATAAACATCCAGTGTGCCTACGGCATTTAAGTCCAATACGGGAATACCGACTTTTTTTAAGTGTGCGGTAGTTGCTTCAGAGCTAGAAACAGCCCCTTCAATTTGACCTTTAAGATCGGCCATGTAATCAATGAAATGTCTAACTGTAGAGCCTGTGCCGACGCCAACAATGGCAACATCTTTAATATAATGTAATGCGGCTAGAGCCACTTTTTGTTTTAATTCATCTTGTGTCATCGTGTGCTTCCGTAATAAAGTAAAAGTTGTAGGATAATACCGCAGAAACCGCTAATTTTCAGCTGATTTCTGATAAAAGCAGGGCCATCATGTTTTCAGCTTGACGTTGATAACCCCGGCCAAACAAGTTTAGGTGATTTAAGATATGATATAAATTGTAGAGTGTCTTTCTAATACCATACCCTTTATCCAGTGGCCAAGTCGCTTGATAAGCGTCATAAAAATAGCGACTAAAGCCACCAAACAGCTCGGTCATCGCCAAATCAGCTTCTCTGTCGCCATAATAACAGGCAGGATCAAAAATGACAGGGACGCCGCGCTTATCAACCGCTGCATTACCGCCCCATAAGTCGCCATGCAATAATGAAGGTTGTGGCTGGTAATTTTCAAAGAGCATAACCAGCTTGTTACAAAGATGTTCACCATCAGTTTGCAGCCTCCCGATATAACCATTAGTTGCTGCCAAATGTAATTGAAACTTCAAGCGCTGTTCGCACCAGAAGCTTTGCCAATTATTGCTGGAACTATTAATTTGTAAGGTACTACCAATGGTATTATCGCGATGCCAGCCAAAATAGGGTTGTTTTTGCTGATGCTGCAAGGCGAGCTGCTGACCCAACAAACCATCAGAGGCTTTGTTTGAACCACCAAGCTCGATATTTTCAAGTACCAAATAGCTCTGTTCGGTTGTTTTTCCGCAAACGACGGGCACAGGAACTCTAACCGTATTGGTTTTTGCTAATTCCTGTAGCCCGGCAAATTCGGCTTCAAACATACTTACCAAATCAACATCATTTAACTTAACAAAAAAGGACTTTTGCGCGCTTTGCAATCGATAGGCAACATTTATGTCGCCGCCAGAAAGCGCATGAGCTGATAAGACCTTGAAAGGGAGGCCAGTTGCGGCTTCAATATCAGTTGAAATGGCTTGCCATTTTATCAGCAAAAATCATATCCTTTTAAGCAGTGTATTTATTGAGCAAGCCTTTTTTTATAAATAACTGAGGACATAACCGATAGGCCTATCATAACAGCGCCAACCAAGCCGGTAATTACTTCAGAAATGTGATAAGTCATGCTGATTAGCATAATAGCGGCCAGTGAGCCAATTGCGTAATGAGCACCATGTTCTAAAAATACATACTCATCCAAAGTACCTTGGCGAACCAGATACACAGTTAGGCTTCTTACAAACATCGCACCTATCGCCAGACCTAACATAATAATGACGACATCCTGGGTGATCGCAAAAGCACCGATAACGCCATCAAATGAAAAAGAGGCGTCCAATACTTCAAGATATAAAAAGCTCATGACACTGCCTTTTTTAATGATGTTAGAAACTTCTTCACCTTCTTCTTCATCTTCAAATAAAGCCGCCAAACTGTCTACAATAACAAATAAAATAACGCCTGAAATACCGGCTACCAACGCTTTTAAACGAATGTCATCGGGCAACCAACTTTGGCTAATTAACAAAAGACCCAAGGCCAGAATTATTTCTATTGATTCAAGCTTTCCAAAGTTGGACATTTTTTCTTCTATGTATCCCAGCCAATGCAGTTCTTTGCCTTCATCAAAGATAAATGAGAAAAACACCATGAGTAGAAACATACCGCCAAACGCCGCAATTTGAACATGTGAGGCATTTAAATGCATGGCATAAGTGGTGGGATCGTGAAGAGCCATATCTGTGACGCCGAAGAAACCAATGCCGGTTGCGACAGCTACAATTAAAATAGGAAACAATAAACGCATACCAAAGACGGCGATTAAAATGCCCCAAGTTAAAAAGTATTGTTGCCAACGTTCATCCATGCGTTTTAATATTGACGCGTTCACAACAGCGTTGTCAAATGATAAACTCACTTCAAGGACGCCGAGAATCAGCGCAATAAAAGCGCCCATGATGCCACCCCAATAAATGGCTATGGCCAAACAAACCGCTGTAACAATAAAAGAAAGACGAAAATGCTGCATAAAGTACCTTATTAATGAGTGTTTTTGTTGTGCAACTATAAGACTATTTAACTTAAAATCAACCTAATGAATGATAATCATGCTTTTTTTAACGCTGCGCAGCAATTGATTGATGCCGGTCGTTTTATTGACAGCAAAGGCTGGGTTCCAGCAACCAGTGGCAATTTTTCTGCTCGATTGCCTGATGGCACAATAGCGATTACCGTTTCCGGTAAACACAAGGGCCAGTTAAAGCTAGACGATATTATGTTAATTGATGCTGAGGCCAATTCTTTAGATGGAAAAAAGCCGTCAGCTGAAACAGTGTTACATACGTCTTTATATAAGCATTTTCCAGACATTCAGTCAATATTGCACCCTCATTCATTGAATGCCACCTTAGTTTCAAGAGTTTTTAAATCTGAAGTTGTGCTTGAAGATTATGAGTTATTAAAAGCATTAAGTGGAATAACGACACATGAAGTTAAGGTCATAGTACCTATTTTTGCTAATGATCAAAATATTCCCCGTTTAGCAAAGCTGGTAGAGCAGTATTTGGAAAAGAATAGTGGCTGTTACGCCTATATTATTGCCGGCCACGGCCTCTATACTTGGGGTAGTTCGGTACAGGAAACCCTGCGTCATCTTGAGGCGTTGGATTTTTTATTTGAATGTGAATTAAGATTGCATGGAGTTAAAGACCAATGAGCGCACTAACTATTTATCCTGATAATCAGCCTGAATTCGGAGAACTATATACTGATTTTGCAGCTATCCAGAAACAACTTGGGAACATTGGCGTACACTTTGAAAAATGGACGAGTGATTGTCTTCTAGCTGCTGATGCCGATCAGGCTTCAGTACTTGGGGCGTATGCCAGTTCGATAGAAAAGCTTAAGCATCAATGTAATTTTCAATCGGTTGATGTAATGAAACTAAATCCAGATCATCCAGAAAAATCTGTTTTTAGACAGAAGTTTTTAGCTGAACATATCCATGATGATTTTGAAGTACGTTTTTTTGTCGAGGGACGTGGACTGTTTTATTTACATGTAGGCGATAAGGTTTATGCCGTTTTATGTGAGCAGGGTGATTTAATCAGCGTACCAGCGAATACTACGCACTGGTTTGATATGGGGGAAAATCCGAAATTTACTTGTATACGATTATTCACGACGCCTGATGGCTGGGTGGCCAATTTTACCGGCAGCGAAATTGCCAAAATTTTTCCAACATTTGATCAATATGTCGCAGGGTTATAATGATTAGAGCCATAGTTACCGATATTGAAGGGACGACATCATCTTTATCATTTGTTAAAGAGGTTTTGTTTCCTTATGCACGCGTAAATCTGGCAGATTATGTTCGTGATAATGCAGAAGAGCCACAAGTAAAGTTGTTACTGGAAGCCACTAGCAAAGAGGTTGGCGTTGAGCTTGATACTGAGCAAGCAATCACACAGTTAATTCAGTGGTTGGATGAAGATAAAAAAGTAACCCCATTAAAGTCGTTACAAGGTCTGATTTGGGAGGCGGGTTATAAAAAAGGTCATTTTAAAGGCCATGTTTACTCGGATGCTGCAGAAAATCTTAAGGCGTGGAGGGTTGTCGGACTGAGTTTGTATATTTATTCATCAGGTTCAGTATATGCGCAAAAACTTTTATTTGAGCATACCGAATTCGGTGACTTAACACCGTTATTTTCTGGTTACTTTGACACGCATATCGGTGGTAAAAAAGAACGAGAATCTTATTGCAAAATAGCCAATCAATTAGGTATTCCAGCAGATCAAGTATTGTTTTTATCTGATATTAAAGAAGAGCTTGATGCAGCCAAAGCGGCTGGGTTTGAAACTGTCTGGTTAACCCGGGATAGTTTGCCTGATCCAACGGCAGAGCATTTACAAGTGAGTAGTTTTGATTTTATAAATTTGGAAATGTAGAAGTGAGGTTTTGTGCTTACTGATTACAATTGAATTAATGGATTAAAATTCAACCCTGCTCATAGTAAAAATTGGGCAGGGTTGATGTTTGTTTAGCTCGCTTTACCGGCCAGTGTTGCTGCAGGCACTTCGATTAATCTACCTGAGGCACACTCGTAGATATAACCATAAACAGGAATATCAGAAGGTACTAACGGATGATTTTTAATGCGAAGTACATCTTCAAGAACACTTGATTCTTGGTCTTTAATAGTTAGCCAATCAATATAGTTAGCTTCTGCAGAGCCTGGACCTTCACAGCAATCATGCCAACCATTTTCATCAATGGAAGCGGTTTTTAAGCTGCTGGCCAACAGATCACGCATGATCTCATCGTTAAAAAGTTCCATGCCGCAGTTAGTGTGGTGAACAACAAACCATTCACGGGTTCCTAATAATTTATAGGAGATAACCAGTGAGCGTATCGCATCGTCACTGGCACGACCACCCGCATTACGAACGACGTGAGCGTCACCTTCTGAAAGACCGGCATATTTTGCAGGGTCCAAACGGGCATCCATACACGTTAAGATGGCAAAATGCCTTGCTGGTGGTAATGCTAAATCACCTTTGTCACCGAAATTATTTACATAATTCCTGTTTGCAGATAAAACTTCATTAAGAATTTTGCTCATAAATACCTCTAATTATTATTTGGCAATAAAAAACCGTTTGGCTCTATTAATCAATTTTAAAGAACCAAACGGCATATAACTATCTCCGAACGAAAGTCTACCCTATTAAATGAAGGTGTCAATTGGCGCTAATTGTTTATAAAATATAAACTTAAAGTTTATAGTGTGGATATATGGATAAATTAAATAATATGCGGGTTTTTTGTCGTATTGTAGAGTTGGGTACTTTTGCTGCTGTGGCACGCGAAATGAATCTTTCTGCAATGATGATAAGCAAGTACATAGCTCAGCTTGAAGAATCGCTTGGTGTCGCCTTGTTGAACAGAACAACCCGCCAAAATAGTCTTACTGAAGCCGGTGAAATCTATTTCCATAGAAGCAAGCAGCTTATGGATGATTTTTCCGAACTGGATGAATATACATCACAGATGGGACGGCAGGTAAAAGGATCCTTGAAAATTAGTGTGCCAATTGATTTCGGGGGCTTATACATGGTGACTGCTATAGATGCTTATCAACAAAAATATCCGGACGTTAAAGTAATGATGACCTTACATAACAACCGTGTAAACTTAAGTAAAGGCAGTTTTGATTTGTCTATTTTAGTAACCGATAGCTTGGAATTAGGGGTGGTTGCGAGAAAGATAGCGGAAACCCGTTTATGTATATATGCCTCACCTGATTATCTCGCTAAATATGGTAAGCCTGAAAATATTGAGCAATTGGCTAACCATCGTTGTTTACATTACATGGATACACCGCATCACGATTATTGGTTATTTAGCGTCGGTACAAAAGACATTAAAATCAAACCCGAATGGCATTTTTCTTCTAATAATGGCCGGGCATTGTGTCAGGCGGCTGTTTTAGGAATGGGAATAACTCAGGTACCCGAGATATCGGCTGTTAATCATGTGGAGAAAGGCGAGCTAATAGAAATTTTACGGGATTTTCAGATTCCACCATTGTCTATTTATGCAACCTATCTGCAACGACGGTTTTTGCCTGCTAAATTAACGACGTTTGTTGATTTTATGGTTAAATACTTTTCAGATTTGAGGTATAGCGAAGACAGGCTTTCGTAGTAAGCATGACAAAACCAAGCAATCATAGCGTTGATTATTTTTATACTTTTTGAGTTTTATGGATATGAATGGCATACAGAAAATAATCTCTGTGGATAAAAAAAATCCACCAATAGATTGGGCAGGACGTAGGGAGTTACTATCATGGGCATTTTATGATTTTGCTAATTCTGGCTATACCACCGTTGTGCAAACCACTATCTTTAGTGCTTATTTTGTTGGCGTGGTTGCTGGCGTTGCTCAAGGTGTTACTCCGGGTTTATCGACTTTGTTATGGTCGTTGGCTATTGGCATTGCCAATTTTATAGTCATGATTAGTGGGCCATTAATCGGCGCAATTGCTGATCACCGAGCCTGCAAAAAAATGTTTCTGCTGATTTCATCGGTGGGTTGTATCGTATCAACTGCTTTGCTCGCTCTGGTCGGTCCTGGGGATATAGGGCTGGGGATGCTGCTGGTTATTCTTTCAGCTATTATGTTTGCTAGTGGTGAAAATCTGATTGCTGCATTTCTGCCCGAACTGGTTCCCGAAGAAAATATGGGTAGAATGTCAGGCTATGGTTGGAGTCTGGGGTATTTTGGCGGCTTGCTGACTTTAGGTATTTGTCTGGCTTATATTACTTGGGCCAAGCAACACGGATTATCAGAAACGCATTTTGTACCCGTTACTCTGCTTATTACAGCAGCAATTTTTGCTTTAGCTGCAGCGCCCACGTTTATCTGGTTACGCGAACGCGCAATACCCGTTGTTTGGGATAAAAGTCTCTCTAATCTCCAAGTAAGTTTTGCTCGGTTGGTACACACTTTTAAAGAGGCCAGCAGGTTTCGTGATTTAATCTGGTTTTTAATAACATTAGGCGTATATCAATCGGGGGTTAGTACTGTGATTGTTCTGGCTGCAATTTATGCTCAGGAAGTTATCGGCTTTGATACCCAGTCATTGATTGTACTTATTATGGTTGTTAATGTGACGGCGGCTGTGGGTGCTTTAATTTGCGGACATTTGCAAGACCGAATCGGATCAGTTCCTACGTTGGCAATTACGTTGCTTATCTGGGTGTTAGCAATCATTTTGTCAATATATGCGACTAAGCCGTTACACATGTGGATAGCCGGAAATATAATTGGACTTGCCATGGGCGCAAGTCAGGCAGTTGGGCGTGCTTTGGTCAGTAAGTTTTCGCCAACCGAGCGAGCAGGTGAGTTTTTAGGCTTATGGGGTTTGGTTAATCGCCTGTCTGCTATAGTAGGGCCTTTAAGTTACGGACTGATTAATTACTGGAGCAATGGTAATCATCGCTTGTCATTAATGTCTACGTTAATGTTTTTTATCTTGGGATTGGTGTTGTTGAGTAAAGTCAATGAACAGCGGGGTAAGGCAGCAGCAGTTAGCGCCAGTGTTTAGAAATGCAGTTTCTTTAAGTATTTGGCTAAATGACAATACTTGGGTTTGAAATGATAACCAGCATTAATAACTGGTTATTAATTCAAATTGCTCTTTAGTATCAGGGGTTGCATTGATGAAATATGTTTTACCCGGTTTTTTAGCGCCAGGGCAATCAATGCTGATTCTTTGAACTTGTTCCCCAAGCTTTAATGCAGTTAATTGTCCGCCCCATAAACAGCCGGTATCAATGGCATAACAGTTGGGTCCTTCATGGTAACCCAAAGTAGACCAGTGGCCGAAAATGATACGCATATCAGCGCTTTTTCGTTTTGGAGTCTCAAACCATGGCATTAAGCTTTTAGGTTGAGAGCCCAGAGGTCCGCTATTGGCAAAGTCGAGGCGCCCATTAACATCGCAATAACGCATGCGGGTAAAGCAGTTAATGATAAAACGTAATCTTGAAGTGCCTTTTAAGCTGGCTGACCAGATATTGGGTTTATTACCATACATTTGTTTTAAGAAGCTCTGATAATTAGGGCTTCTTAATGTTTGTTCTGCCAAGAGCGCCATTTTTTGGGTTTTTTTAAAATCCCACTGAGGAGGCAAGCCGGCATGAAGCAAACAGAAATCATCGTTATAGTGAAATAGGGGGCGATGTCTTAGCCAATGAATTAACTCATCTCGATCTGGTGCTTCAAGTACTTTACTGAGCGTGTTTTTTTTATCGGCAATTTTTGGTAAACAAGAGGCAGCCAGTAAGTGCATGTCATGGTTGCCAAGGACAGTGACGGCTGAATGACTCAGGGACTTTACAAAACGTAAAGTTTCTAAGGATTTTGGCCCACGGTTAACCAAGTCACCTGCAAACCACAGTTGATCACTGTTTTCATTGAAAGAAATGGCATCAAGGAGTCTTAATAAATCATCAAAGCAACCTTGAATATCACCAACTGCGTAAATAGACATTTATCTAATGTAGTGTTCTTGGTATGGATAACGTAAATTGCGGAATAATAGCATTAAAATTATCGCCCTCATCAGGTTTCATCGTGTACTGGCCTTGCATAGTGCCAACTGGCGTTTCAAGTACTGCACCGCTGGTATAGCAAAACATTTCACCAGGTTTAATATAAGGCTGTTCACCTATGACTCCGTCACCTCTGACTTCCTGAATTTTGCCATTGGAATCGGTAATTAACCAATGACGATTTAATAGTTGTACCGGAACAGTACCTTCATTCCTGATAGTGATAGTATAGGCAAACACATAACGATCTTTTTCAGGAACCGATTGCTCCGTAATAAAATAGGGTTTAGCTTCAACTAATATTTTGTTTTTTTCAGTCATTATTAGATCATATATCAATTATTTTTGATTATTTCATCTTAACTTATCGTTTAACGCAAGAAACCATTTCATATAATGGATTCAAGCAGTAAAAAAAATATTTTTTTAATCATCAGGACACGACATTGCATATTCACATTTTAGGTATTTGCGGCACATTTATGGGTGGACTTGCCGTTATTGCAAGGCAGTTGGGCTATGAAGTTAGCGGCTCGGATCAAAACGTATATCCACCTATGAGTACACAATTGCAAGAGCAAGGTATTGAGTTGATGGACGGTTACCGCGCTGAAAATCTTGATACTAATCCAGATTTAGTTATTATTGGAAATGCCTTATCTCGGGGTAATCCAGAAGTTGAAGAAGTTCTAAATAGAGGCTTGAATTATGTATCAGGTCCGCAATGGTTGGCAGAACATGTTTTGCACGATAAATGGGTGCTGGGCGTTGCCGGAACTCATGGTAAAACGACAACTGCCAGTATGCTGAGCTGGATATTAGAGCATCAAGGTTTTAATCCGGGATTTTTGATTGGTGGTATACCCTTAAATTTTGGTATTTCTGCGCGTTTAGATGGGGGTGCGGAAAATAAGTCAGGTTTTTTTGTCATTGAAGCTGATGAGTATGATTCAGCCTTTTTTGATAAACGTTCAAAATTTGTGCATTATCGACCACGTACAGCCATACTTAATAATCTGGAGTTTGATCATGCTGATATTTTTCCGGATCTGGATGCCATAAAACGACAATTTCATCATCTAGTTAGAACGATTCCCGGAGAAGGGTTGATTATTAGCCCTGAGTACGATGCTAATATTAATGATGTATTAGCGATGGGTTGTTGGACACCGGTAGAAAATACCTCGATCAGTGCAAGTGCACAATGGAATGTAAAATTGCTTAAAGCTGATGGTAGCCAATTTTCTGTGTTGTTTGAGAATAATGAACAAGGTGTTGTCGACTGGACGTTAACAGGCGATCATAATGTTTATAACGCGCTTTCTGCGATTGCAGCGGCCAATCATGTCGGCATTCTTCCCAAAGACGCCATAGCGGCTTTGGGTCAATTTATCAATGTAAAGCGCCGCATGGAAGTGATTGCGAAGATAAAAGGCGTCACTATTTACGATGACTTTGCACATCACCCAACAGCGATAGCAACAACACTTGATGGATTACGTAAACAGGTCGGGCAGGAGCGCATTATCGCTATTGTAGAGCCCAGATCAAATACTATGCGCTTGGGCGTTCATACTGAAACGTTGGCAAAATCGTTTGCTAATGCTGATTTGGCGATCATGTATCAACCGCTCAATCTGGATTGGGATTTAAGTAAACTGACTAATATTGCGGATAATATTGAAATTTATCAATCTGTTGATGCCATTATTGCAAAGCTTAAAGTTGAAGCCTGTTTAGGAGGACATTTTGTGTTAATGAGTAATGGTAGTTTTGGCGGTATATATAAACGGTTGATAGAAGAACTTTAGTTTTCTGATCGGGCTTCATAAATTGGCTTTAGAATCCAAGAGGTATTTGTAACAGAGCCTCTAAGGGGCTTGAAAAAAGATTTAAAAGCCGCAACTATTGCGGCTTTTTGACGATGTTTTCTCAAGCAGTCTCATCGTGTATCATGTAAGCATATAAAAATGTGCTCCAAGGCTTTCATTAAAAATCATCGCAATGAGTACCACTATAAAAAAATAATTAGTTATGAAGATACTCAACATACATTTTCAGAATATAAACTCCTTGGAAGGTGAGAGTCAGGTTGATTTTGAGCAACCGCCTTTTTCCGATACGGGTGTTTTTGCCATTACAGGGCCTAACGGTTCTGGTAAATCGAGTGTATTGGATGTCATTACTCTTGGTTTATACGGTCAAACTTTTCGTTTTGACAGGCCGGCTGATTATGTAATGACAAAGCATACAGCGGAGTGTTTTGCTGCAATAGAATTTTCTTTAGGCGACGTGAAATATAAATCGGCGTGGTATGTGCAACGTGTAGAAGGTGATCCAAAGCGTGAATTAATGCCGCCGGAAATGCAATTAGTGCGGTTGAATGACGGTGAAGTATTAGCTGAGACACCTCATGAAGTATGTGCCAAGATAAACGAAATTACCGGTATGAATTTTCGTAACTTCACTCGTTCGGTTATGCTTGCACAGGGCGATTTTGCTGCTTTTTTAAATGCGCTTGATAGTGAACGCATGGATATACTTGAAAAAATAATCAGCACCGATATTTATGCCGATTATAAAAAAGAAGTTATTGATAACGCGGAAAATGCTCAAAAGGAGCTGGATCTTTTAAGGCATAATTTAAAGGCTATTCAATTAATTCAACCTGAAAAGCTTGAAGCCAGTGAACAAGATTTACTTGATTTTAAAGAGCAATTAACAGAGTTTCAGGAAGAACAAAAAACTTTAAAGCAACAGCAAGCCTCGTTAAAAGAGCAAGCAGTCATTAAAAAGCAGATTGCCGAGCAGGAAAGGAATCTGGAAAGTGCCAAGCAACAACTAGAAGAACTCCAAAATTTATTGGATAGAATTGCTACAACTCAAGATGCATTAAATTTTAAGGATGATATTGAGGCGCTTAAGGATAAAAATCATCTTATTCATCAAGAAAAATCGACCTTGGATGCTTATCAAAGCGAACTTAAACAATTAAAAAATAAGCTGGGTAATGACAAAACCGCTCCCGAAGGACTCTCACAGCTATCATTTACCAAGCAACAGAAAAAGCTGGAAACTATTAATGCCCAACTCACACAGTTTGCTTTAAACAGGCAATCTGAGACTGAGCATTGGCAGTCTTTAGCGGCACAATTTGCAGAAAAGGAGTCAGTTTTTACGACAGTGTCCGCTTGGATTCAAGAGCATGAAGTTGATGCTTCACTGTTAACCGATTTTCCAGAGATTGGTAAGTTAAAAAAGCTTAAGACCGAGCTTATTGAATTAACTGGAAAACAAAAGACATTTTCCAAGCAATCAAAAAAAGTCCTCGAGGCACTTAAAACCAACACGCTTGCGATTAACAAAGAAAATAGTAAACAGGCTGACCTAACCAGTCAGTTGCAGGCCGATGAAAAAGAACTGGTGGAAATTGCGCAGGGTAATACACTTGCCGATATTGATGCCTTAAGGCTAGAACAACAAGAGCGTGTTAAAGATTTTCAGATGCTTTATAAGCTCGCGCAAAATCATCAAAAATTGACCGGTAACCTAGGCTTTTTTTCCTTTTTTAGACGTAAAGAACAACCGGATCATGATGCAGAAGTCTTAAGTTTGGATCTTGAAAAGCTAAAGATGGAAATAAAGCGTGAAGAAAACATTAAACGCACTCTTGAAGAAGCGATCATTAATGAATCGTTATTGAAAAAAATGGCCCCTGACAGGATTCATCTTGTTGATGGCAAGCCTTGTGCTTTATGTGGGGCTTTGCAACATCCTTACGCTAAATTTCCACCGGCAGTCAGTAACTCTAAACAGGCGCTGATTGATCAAAAAGCCAAGCTAAGAATGTTAATAGAAAAGTCCGGTAATACGGGATTTAAAATTAGTGAAGCAGAAAAGCAATCTCAAAAAAACCAGTCTAGACAATCCCGGTTACTTCAAATCAGGGGGCAGTGGTTAAGCCTTTGTAATCGACTAAACATTGTGAGTCACGATCTTGATATCAATAACTTGAGCTTGATGAAAGAGTTGATCACTACAGAAGATGCCGAACTTACAGAAATTGTTATTTTCGCCAAGAAATATCGCAGTAAACAAGAGGATATAGAAAAATCAAAAGCGCTGCTTGCCAAAGGTTTAATTACGCTCGAGCAGTTGCAAGTGAGTGCTCAACAGTTGAGTGCAAATAATCAAGAAGTGCCTCAGGAACAGATAGATATTGAAGCGGCTTTAGTACTTTGTCAGGCACAAGAAAAAGAGCTGGCAGATAAAGTTTTAGCGCAGTTGACTTTGCTTGGCGAAAAAATGCCCGCAAAAGGCCAAGAAGATGCTTTGTTTGATCGACTTAATTTGCGTCGACAAGATTACCATGGCTACGCTTTCCGCCATAAAACCTTAAAAGAAGAAATAGCTGTTTTGGAAGTTAAACAAACGGCTTGTCAAACTGAAATTACGGAATGTAATAAGCAATTAGAAGTTTATGGCAGTCAAATACAAAAAGAAGAGTCAATAGGTCTCCATTTAGGGCTTATTGAAAAGCAGAAATTAATAGCCGAAAAAGAACAATTACTGACTAAGCAGGAAGTTGAAGTTGCCAACTTGCAATTGGCGATAGAGGCCAAAATGACCGAAACCCAATTTACAAGCTTGCAAGAGATAAGCAAAAGCTTGGAGCTAATAGTACATCAGCCGGAAATTGAACGCCAAAAAGCAGAGCTTGAACAAGAGATTGATGCCAAAACCATTGAGTTAGTAGCGATTAATGAACAACTGGAAATCGAACTGACCTCCTCAGAGGTAAGCGCTTTAAATACAGCAGAAATAGAAGCGCAGTTAAAAGGCAATAATGAAAAGATAGCGATAACCAGTATGGAAGTTCAACATCTGGAGAGACTCTTAAACGAACAAGAACAATTGCAACTGTCTTATGATGATTTGATCTTACGATTGCAACAACAAGAAGTAGTCTCGCAGCCTTACTTTGCAGAAGCGGCGCAATTAGCAGAGGAAAGCGGGATGGCTTTTCGTCGAAGGGTTCAAGGACATGTTGCTGAAAAGTTAGTATCTCAAACCAATGAAATACTCGAAAAAATCAGTGGACGTTATTATTTACGACAAGCTCATAGTGAACAAGGCTTGGCACTTGAAGTTGAAGATACTTACCAAGCCAATGTAAGACGATTACCGAAGACATTATCTGGTGGCGAAAGTTTTATAGTCAGTCTGGCATTGGCGCTGGGGCTTTCTGAATTGGCTAATAACGGACGCTCTGTCGATTCGTTATTTCTCGATGAGGGATTTGGTAATCTGGATGCAGATTCGCTTTATACCGTTATCAGTACTCTTGAGAATTTGCACACCTATGGAAAAACCGTGGGTGTTATTTCTCATGTTGAAGCAATACAAAAACGCTTCAAAGCACAATTACAGGTCGTTAAAAAACCCAATGGCATGGGCCAGTTAAAAAAAGTATCTTGATTGATAGGGGGTTCATGAAATTCTTTACACCCTCAACAATCCTGTATCAGCAATAGCAAGAAATAGTGCGCATTGCGAAAACAAAAAAGTAGACTATCCTAATTGTGGAAGCCTATTCATTTATAGACCTTATGCTAAAGCAGCAATATTATTTAAAGTTGATGAGTAGTCTGGATTCTTTTTTCAGGTAAAACTGGTTTATTTTCACGAGACTTAAATGTAGCATCGATAAATTAGGACAAAGTAAAAGTTAATGGGATGTGGATGGCATCAAAAGTACATTAATAGTTTTGTCGGTGCAGGTATTTAATTCGTGCGATGAAATTATATATCGTTTACTTAAAAGCGGTTTATCCATTGATGTAACTTTGAAGCATTCAGGGATGAACGAGACCCCCCAGTGAAGTGCGTACGATTTTCTTAGGAAACTAGGAATCCCCTTCCTTCAGGTGGGGGAGGATGTCAAAAATGGATGGTTGAATCTTTTTCCAGATCGGTAAGAAATTCAGATAATACTTTCCGGTTTGCGTGCGGCATCACCACAACATGTGCATAATTTTGTTTTGTATTGTTGATGGTTAACTGCATGGTTGCCAATGAATATTTTTCTACAATACGGTCGCTGGGCTTTCTAAAAAACAGAGTATTAGAAAGCTCATTAGCGCGTACCGGTTGCAGATCGGGAAAGTGGCTTTGCATTTCATCAAGCAGGTAAGTTGTATTTTGTAAAATCGCGAATGCATCTTCTTGTTGTTTAGTCATAGCCGTTGGTGATGAGAAATAGTAAAATTCGGCTGGTTTTACAGCATCTCTTGAGCAAGTGATTGTCCCCGGGACATGCTGAATATACTCAGGATTATGAATTTGACTAAAGAATTCATTAAACTCGTCAAAATGATTCTGTGTGCTAATAAATAAACCGGCAGGCGACGGGAAGCCGAAAAACTTATGGCAGGAAACGGCGATAGAATCAAAACGAGCCTTGTTAGGGTTACTCTCGGATTGATAGGCCACTTCATCGGCATACTGGGTATGAGGAAGATAACCGCCAAATAATGCGGCATCCAAATGTAAATAACTGGGATAGCCTTTTAAGGCGTCCTGTATGTGGTCAAGCTGATCTATAGCACCTTTAAAGGTTGTTCCGATCGTTGCTATTACTAAAGCCGGATGAGATGAGTTATCAGCCAGTTTCTTTTTTAAGTCATGAGTATCCATACCGCCATCCGGCAGTGTTTCAACAAAAACGGTTTCAAGTCCCAGTAAGTCACGTAAAATCTGTATGGAGTAATGCGCTTCTTTGGTGAAATAGGCTTTTGGAAGCTCACCGGTACGACCTTTTAAAAGAATTCGCCCCATATACATGCCATGCATATTGCTATCAGTACCACTATTTGAAAGTAAGCCCCAAGTGTTGGCTGCTGGAAATCCGTATAGCTTGCCAAATCTATGAATGAGTTCTTGCTCAAAATCATGGGTGTTGTATACGATGGGACTGTCTTTGAATGGGTTGCCCACGTTGTTATAGGAAAATCCACCGATGCCTGCCTCAAGCAGTTGTTGGCGCCAAGTAAAAAAGCCCTTAGGCGGGGTATTCATATTGATTGGATACCCTAATAAAAGATTTTTAAGCTTCGTAAATTTTGCATGTTCCGCTAAGGCTACATTGATAGTCGAAGTCGCTTGTTCCTGATGTGGAAGCCAGTTGATATGCTCAGGCTTACAGCCAGTAGCAATCGCTAGAATACCTCCACCACTATAATTTAAAAAACGACGTCGTGTTAGCATGGTCTTTTGTAGGATAATTGTTGCATATCGAAAAACTAATTTTTTTAATCTTAGCAGGGTATCTTTAGAATGTCCTATATATCGCATGACGATTGACTTTAGCACATGAAAAAACTTTATCCACTTGCGCTGATTATGGGGTTGGGTTTAACTGCGTTGGGTTGCACCCATCCGGTTAGCACTAAAATCAAAATTATTGCCTTTAATGATTTTCACGGTCAATTGGAATCACCGGGCGCACTGCGGCAAACACCCAGCTCTCCGGCATTGACTGCTATTGCTGTGGGTGGTGTAGACTGGATGGCAGGGTATGTCACCGACTTGAAGCGTCAAAATCCCAATACGGTGGTTGTTTCAGCCGGTGACATTATCGGTGCAACGCCACTGCTATCATCCTTGTTCCATGATGAAGGGACGATTGAAACCATGAATCGTCTTGGATTGGATTTTAATGCGGTCGGTAATCATGAATTTGACGAAGGACAAAGCGAACTTAAACGCATGCAGAATGGTGGCTGTCATCCCACTAACAGTAATACCTGTCGAGGCGCTGAAGTCGGAACCCCCGTCCCCTTTGAAGGAGCCAAGTTCAGGTTCTTGGCGGCCAACGTTATAGAAGCAGTGACCGGTCAAACCATTTTCCCTGCTTATGCCATTAAAAAGGTCGGTGGCATACGCATTGGTTTTATCGGCATGACCTTAAAAGAAACAGCCACTCTTGTCAGCCCGAAGGGCTTGGCGGGGTTGGCTTTTTTGGATGAGGTGACAACTATTAATGCGCTGATTCCCAAGCTCCGTGCACTAGGTGTTGAAGCCATAGTGGTATTGATTCACCAAGGTGGAAAAGTACCGACTACCCTGAGTGTGGCAACTATAAATCAATGCGGCGATCAGTTGCGGGGCTCGCCCATTAAAACAATTGTTAATCAACTGGATGATGCCGTTGATCTGGTTATTTCAGGCCACACCCATCAAGCCTATAACTGCCAAATTTTGAATAGAAAGGGCCGCTTGATACCTGTTACCAGTGCCAACGCACAAGGTCGGGTATTAACCGATATTACTGTGACGGTTGATACTGCTACCGAGGATATTAGTACCATCACAGCAACCAATATTGCTGTTGAGCAGGGACAAGTAGGCATAAGCCCAAATACAGTCATTAAATCCATCGTAAATCACTATAAAGCCCTCTCAATACCCCTCGCTAATCGTGTTATTGGCTCTATCAGTAGGGCCTTGACTAATACGCCTAATGCCGCTGGCGAGTCAGTTTTAGGTGATATGATTGCCGATGCTCAGTTATTACAAACCAAAGGGATAGGCGTTGGTGAAGCAGTGCTAGCTTTTATGAACCCTGATGGTATTCGTGCTGATTTAGCTTATACGGCCAGCGCGGCTGGCGAAGGCGATGGTAACGTAACATACAACGAAGCATTTACTGTACAGCCCTTTGGAAATACGCTGGTTACTCTGACTTTAACAGGTGCTCAACTTCATGAGCTGCTTGAGCAACAATTTACCGGTTGTACCCTAGGTTATCCGCTTGATGCTCCGGTTACAGGGCAACCTTTTAACCGTATTTTGCAAGTCTCCAAAGGCTTTAGCTATATGTGGAAAGAAAAAGGCACCGCTTGTGATAACGTTGATCCGGCCAGCATTAAAATCAACGGCATGCCAGTCGATCCAGCTAGGCACTATCGTATTTCAGTTAATAACTATCTGGCGGAGGGTGGTGATCAATTTTATGTCTTGACACAAGGCCTTAATCGACTGGGTGGCGCACTTGATTTAGAGGCGTTGGAAAACTATTTTAAGGTTAATCCTAAAGTAAAGCCGGGCCTAACTGATCGTATTACCTTGTCACCTTAATTGATCTTTGAAAGTGACTTTGTGTTGATACTTTATTGGCATAATGATTTTTCCAGGATAATTTAAATCTGAATAGTACTCCTAACTTTTGACAAGAAAATAATCATGACAACAATAAACAGTATTTGTATCTATTGCGGTTCAAGCCCCGGACGACTTGAAGCCTATAGCACAGCAGCCAGTGCACTCGCCCAAGCACTGGTTAGTCGCAATATCAAATTAGTTTATGGAGGGGCCGGCATTGGATTAATGGGTCGCGTAGCAGATGAAGTATTAAAGCTGGGTGGCCAAGCTATCGGCATCATACCGAAAGCTTTGGCAAATAAAGAAGTCGCGCACAAAAACTTAACAGAACTCCATGTTACTGACTCCATGCATGAGCGAAAAATGCTCATGGCCGAGCTTTCAGATGGTTTTATCGCACTTCCTGGTGGTATAGGTACGCTTGAAGAATTATTTGAAATTTGGACTTGGGCGCAACTGGGTTTTCATAATAAACCCTGTGGCTTGTTAAATGTAGAAGGCTATTATGATTTACTGATCGGTTTTCTTGATCATGTAGCTGCAGAGCAGTTTTTTAAAAAAGACCACCATGCCCTGTTGCTGGTAGAGACTAATCCAGATGTGTTACTGGATCGTTATGCCACCTATCAGCCGCCAGAACTAAAACATTGGCTGGGTAAAAATGAAACGTAAAGAGCGGCAATAGCTGGCCTGCAAATAGTCGTTTAAGCCACTCATAGCCTATAAAGTGATACCTGACCCAAACACATTCATGAGTTAAACCAAGTTGACCATCTTGCTTTAGCTTCTGCTTTTAAGCGTTTAGACCAACGATAAACAGCCGTATCGGTGACTTTTTGATGAGCCCATTGTAGCCAATCCGTAATGGTTGTGTATAGCAGTCGTAGCCAAGCAAACGTTAATAACTGAGGCTTGGTTAAAGCAAATACTCTGGCCACCAGTAAAGTACCCAATAGTTTGGCGATCACTTCCAAACCAAGCCCTTGCATAATCAAGCCATTAGCCAATAGATTCAAGGCCAGAAGATTGATGGGTGTGACAATCAATAACGGAATACAAAAGGCTATTAGTGCGGTTGGAGGTGACGTTCGACTCAACCATTGTTCCACAACTTCCAGATGAAGCCAGCTAATGAGTGAATGTCCCAATGCTGTCAAACCATCCCAAAGCCATTCTTCGATGATCAAAAAAACAACCAAGAGTGAAAGAATGATTTTTTTCATGGTGTGTTTACAACCCGTTGTTAAAAACAGTATTGTAAGCTTAATTGTCAGCAAAGATGTCAGTGATGGACTAATTGATAATTAAGTTAAATCCCTTTCGAAAACAAAATCATTACAGTTGGAGCTTTCATCGTCTCTTGGAACAGGCTAAGGAAAGTTCTGTGTTTATCATCCCTAAAAAATTTTTTAAAGCACCCGCTTTTTAACGACTTCAAATTATTAATAACCTGCAGTAATAGGCGTTAATACCTTTGTCGCAATTTGTCGTATAGTCAAACTGTTAGACTATAATCAGCCAATTATTTTGATGGCGTAACCTGAAACATCATCTATCACATTGTAATATTGAAAGACTCTCCCGACTATTCCCCGACAGTATTGTAAAAGCCTCCTAGAGCATTGTGAAAAAGTCTTACGGTATTGTTTGTCTACAGTGCTTTAGTTTAACTCTGTTTAAGCATATTTTTGCCTAATTTGCCTTAATTGGATTTTATTTTTATTTTGGCAGTTATTAGCTCTCCACTCCCCAAAAAGCGGGGAAAAGTGTAAAAAAGAAGCTCTGTTCGGAGTAATATAGGACGTCCGTGTCGCCAAAGACCGATTTATCAATGGTGTGTTTGCACCCGTTTATTAGCATGGTTTAGGATTACGTCAGTGATATTGGTGAAGTCCAGATCCCCTGGCTATCCCGTTTGAGAGAGTGACTTTTATGACGTTTCCACGGCGACATGGCGTTCTTGTTTCCAATCTGAGGATGCCGCCATGAGTAAATTCAAAAAAACCTTTGAACTCACCTATCCCAACGCCGCCGGTATTGATATTGGTGCTTCCAGTCATTTCGCTGCCGTGCCAGCTGACAGGGATGAACAACCTGTCCGTGAATTCGCCAGTTTTACCGAAGACCTTCATGCTCTTGCCGATTGGTTGGCCGCCTGCGGAATCAATACCGTTGCCATGGAATCAACAGGCGTGTATTGGATTCCGTTGTTTGAATTACTGGAATCCAGAGGCTTTACGGTTTTCTTAGTTAATTCACGGCATGTCAAAAACGTGCCTGGTCGGAAATCGGATGTACTGGATTGCCAGTGGCTACAACAGCTAATGAGCTTTGGCCTGCTGTCCGGAGCCTTCAGGCCACAAGGTGATTATTCCGCGCTACGTGTACTGGCACGGTTACGGGAGATGTTGCTGCGCTGCCAAGCCAAACATATTCAGCATATCCAAAAGGCACTGCTGTTGATGAACATCTTACTAACTGAAGGTAAGCGCTCAATTTTCAGCGTCATTCACAACACCCAGTCTGTCATGTCAGACTATCCCAAGGATAACTTTTTTGGGATTACTGATGGCATCGATAGAAAAAACACACGATCACGATTTTTGGAAACTTCACCTCGCG
>JAPLRP010000064.1 GCA_026399095.1 Methylococcales bacterium
GACCATGGACAAGATCAATCAATGGTATGTGGGCTGGTCGAACTATTATAATTTGACCAACTATCCCTCACAATTGGGGAAAATAGAAGCCCATATCCGGCGGAGACTAAGATCAAGGCTAGTGAGTCAACAAAAGAGAAGGCAGTTTCTTTATCAAAACCTGGTAAAGCGGGGAGTACCGTTCAAGCAAGCGTCAAAAGCCGCCTTTTCAAATAACAAACGATGGGCGCTCTCTAACACCCGAGCGGTAACGAAAGCCTACCCCAATAGTTGGTTTATTAACCTGAAAGGGCCGGAAATACGCTCCGATCAAAAGCTAGCGCATTGGTTTGATGTTTCTCAATGGATAAGCCTTGCATGAGGAGCCGTGTACGGATCCGTACGCACGGTTCTGTGGGCAGACGGAGGCTGTGGCCTCCTCTGACCCGATGAATCGAGGTTAAGCTAATTTAATTCGTCGATACCGTTTTACTGTATTTTTATCGACGTAACAAACGTAGGGTCGAAAACCAAAAGACTGGCCTGATTGTGGCTATGTTTGGTTATCTTGGTTAACAGAGACGCCCACCGCTATCTATTAAATGCCTATTGCTTTCGTGTTCGGTAGTCTTGTTATGAATTATAGAGCAGGGTTTACTCTAAAATGCCCCCGTATGAGGCTAAAGTAACAAAGTAATTTAACATTTATTCGTAATGTGTGTATACTTAAATCATCTTAAATAAACCGATATAGCAGTTTAATATGACGCTGCAAGCTAAAATCTTAATTGTTGATGACGATAAGCGTTTACGCGCATTATTGAAAAGCTTTCTTACTGAAGAAGGCTTTTTAGTTGATTGTGCCGTTGATGCCGAGCAGATGACCCATTGTCTTAAGCGGTCTTATTATGACTTGATCGTACTGGACTGGAAAATGTCGGGCGAAGATGGTTTGAGTGCTTGCAAGCGTTTAAAAGCTGACAATAAAACACCACCGATTCTTATGCTAACGGCCAATGGCAGTGAAAATGATTGCATTAGTTGCTTAAAATGCGGCGCAGATGATTACCTCGCCAAACCCTTCAATCCGGATGTGTTATTGGCAAGAATTAATGCCGTGTTGCGACGTAATCCGCGTATTGTGGCCAGCGCACCGGATGATAATCCCTTACTGTTTCATTTTGGGCCGTATAGCTTGGATTCTACCCAGCGTTGTTTATACTAAGATGGCAACAGGATTGGTTTAACCTCTAATGAGTTTGCCTTGCTTAATGTATTGGCACAACATTTAGGTAAAGCCTTGTCACGAGAACAACTGAGTTATTTGATTAAAGGCCAAGACCTCGCACCTGAAGATCGTTTTATTGATGTACAAATTTGTCGCTTAAGACGTTTGTTGGAAAAAAATCCAAGCAATCCAACTTATTTACAAACAGTGCGAGGGGTGGGTTATGTCTTGGTTAAGCCTATCACTATGCAATAAGTCTGTCTGAGTGATCCGCAAGATAGGCTAACTAAGCTACAAAACATAAAAGAAAATTGATTATGAAATGGCAACCAAAATCGCTGTTTGGACGTTTATTCCTACTTATTATCGGCTTTATGATACTTAACTTTATTTTGTTGCGTATGGTCTATATTGTCTTAGTCGCAGAGCCGGGCGGCCAACAAATTGCTTATTTTACTGAGTCGCTTGCAACCTTGATTAAAGAGGTTGAGGTCCGTGGAACAATAGAATCCAATCGTCAGTTTGCAGAGAGTTTGCAACAACGAACGGGTATGAAGCTGATATGGAACACCGACCAACAATGGAACAAGCCACCCAACCTCCCATATTATAGGGCACTGGAAAAAACATTAACCGAGACATGGAAAGACAGCTTAACCTCAAGATTTCAAAGCGAACCGAATTCGGTATTCTGGCTTTTGCATAGCACTGCCCCCCAATTTTCCATTGGTATACCATTGCTTGATCACATGGCTCTTTGGAAGTACTTGGCTTGGGGTGGTTTATTTGTCATTATTTTCTCCATGATCTCAGCTTATTTTGCTGCACGTTATCTTAAAACTTCATTACATGACCTGGCAGAAGGCGCAAACCTTTTAGGGTTTGATAATAGTAGCCATATTATCAAACCAAGTGGGCCTAATGAAGTTCGTAACGTAGCACAAGCCATGAATACGATGCGAGAAAATCTTGAACGTATGATTAAAAAACAAGAGTTTTTATTGACGGGTATTTCCCATGATTTACGCACCCCCTTAACGCGTATTCGTGTTGCCACCCGCTTAATTGGTGCTGACGAAAAAGGTTATATTGATGGTATTAATTCTGATATAGAAGAAATGGATGTTGTATTACATCGTTTTATTGAGTTGGCCCAGCTGAATATCAAAGAATCCGAGCCTTGGGAGATAGGTGATATTACGCCGCTAATTCAAGATGTGGCCGCTAAATATCGACAATCGAAAATTAATTTGACCTTATCGTTAAGCAACCTGCCTGTGGTTCGTTATAAGCCAATGACTTTACAACGGTATTTATATAATTTAATTAACAATAGCATGAAGCATGGCGGCGGCCAAGTTACCATCAGCACCCGAACGTTTGATGATTTTGTTGAAGTAAGTGTTGCCGATCAAGGCCCCGGCATTCCTTTGCTTACAGGTCTGTTAACTACATATTCTGATCTTAATAAAGATCAGGAACATGGCAATGGCTTGGGTTTGCGCATTGTGCAGTTGATTGCTAATGTGCAACAAGCAGAGTTGATGGCACTTAATAAACCTGAGGGTGGTGCAGAAGTGATATTAAAATTAAAGGCCTGTGTAGAGGTGGCTTAACTCTTGTTTTATTTTAGGGATGGGGATATCACTTTTATACCATCAGGGTTTTTTAACTAACTGATTACCTTGTAATCAATTGGTTTGTTGGACATAAGTAAAAAATGTGTAATTTTTTACTGCCTGGTGCTATTTTTGACCTTGATAGTTGTATATGTTCAAATACTATTTGAAGATGAAAATATTATAGAATTAGGTGTTCTTTCAACAGCAAAGCTGACGGCGCACTTAGAGATTTTACTCGTCAAACCAATGGAAAATATGAAACATTCAAATCTAATAGCAACGGCTTTATGGGCATTTTTTGGCGTAATGAGTTTTACTGTGGAAGCAGCCTCTGTTCCCTGTAGTAAAGGTGATTTAGCAGGATCATGGTTGGCGGTTGTTAATACGACAGGTTCTAACAGCATTCAAAAATGTACGATAGCATTCAATACTATCGGAAAAATTACGTCAGGTTCTTGTTTGGACATGCAATCGAAATATACTTTTCTGGTTAGTGGTTCTTCGTCTATTAACTCACAATGTGGCGTAAGTCTTAATTTAAGCCTTAAAAATTTGGTAGTTATAACAGCCAATGGAGCAATGAGTCGGGGAAAAGATGACATTATTAGTACTTTTACCAATACTCTTGGAAAATTTGGTAGTATTTCTGCGGTTAAATATTAAGGTAGCTTGATCAGTTGGTTTTATAGTTAAAATTCAACTTTAATAGAACCTATAAAAGTAATCGGTGCGCCAGGGCTTATTGCATAGATGTTATTGGGTAAGCTGGCAGCGTAATACTGTTGATTGAGTACATTCTCTACGTTAAATTGTAAGGTGGTTTTGGCCGCGGGTATTTTGTATTTCACTAACGCATCCACGCGCCCATAACCCGGCAATTGATAGGTGTTGGCAATGTCACCTTGCTTTTGTCCCTGAAAAAAAACACCCGCACCAAGACTTAAACCTCTGAGTGTTTCTTGTTGCAGATCGTATTTTGCCCACAAACTACCGGCATTTTTGGGTACATTCCATAACTGATTACCTGCATTGATTCTTTTTAAGTTGCTTTCAAGAATAACGGCCTCAGTGTATGTGTAATTGGCAATCAGGTTTAAATTTTCCGAGATTTTTCCTGCAATATCCATTTCAATCCCTTGGCTTCGGGCTTTTTTGATTGATTCTGAAAAGAAAGTGCCTGCGATAGGAATAATCATGTTCTGTTTAGTTAAGCTATAAAAGGCCACCGTTGAAGTGAGTCGATCTTCAAAAAATGCAGTTTTAAAGCCAGCCTCAACCTGTTCAGCTGTTTCAGGTTGTAATATTTTGCCATTGACGCCCATGTTGGTATTGGCTGCACCCGACGATTCAATATAGTTGCTGTAGAGTGATAACCATTGCCAAGGCTGATAAAGCAGACCTGCTCTAGGATTAAAACGACCATTTTGAAGGTTTGAGTTATTGGTGGTGGCCAAAGCCAGTGATTGATCAGAAAAACCTGCCGTTTCTGACATCCAATCATAACGGCCGCCCCCGAGAATATGCAACTTATCAAATAGTGTGATTTGGTCTTGAAAATATACACCGTTCCATTGAAAGTTGGTGTTTTGAAATTTTTTTTGTACTTGAGAGGTGTCAATGGGGTGGTACTGTGGATTGTAAATATTAATGGGATTTGCAAGGCTTAAATAGTTTTGCGATGTTGACGCCACGTTGTAATTATCCCAACCAGCCAAAAACTTATGTTTAACAATCCCGGTAGTAAATTTACCTGTTATATCCAGCGTGCCAAAATAAGAGTCAAGATTGTTTTGTTGATCAACATAGGCTCTAAGTAGTTCACCGGTAGTATCGACAAAGGGTTGTGGGGAAGATAGTGGTAATGTTTGAGGAATATCAAGAATCCTGTTTACATAATTAAATTTAGCAGATACTTTCCAGTTATCTGTGATTGCGTGAGTTAATGTAGCGGCTGTATTGTAAAGAGTTGAATGGCTCTTATCGGTAGAGGGTTCGCCTAAATATCTTGATATGGGAATGTTGGCTGGGCGATGAGTTAGACTATTGGCGGGGACGCCATAATCAATCAAGCTTTTTTGATCTGAATATATAAAGTCCAGATCTAGTTGGGTACGATCACTTATTTTCCAGGTAATTGATGGCGCAACAAATACTCGATCATTAAAATCATAATCACGAAATGACTTTTTATTTAGGTATTCAACATTTAAACGATAGAGTAAGTTATCGTTTTTAATGAGTTTCCCTGTGGCATCGGCGGTGGTTCGATAAAGATCATATGAACCAAACTGCTGTTCCAGCGCGTAATAAGGTTTTTTCTGGGGACGCTTTGTGAGAACATTAATCATGCCTCCGGGCTCTACACGACCATATAAATTAGCCGCCACACCTTTTATAACTTCTACTTGTTCTGCATTAGCCAAAGAAAGTCCGCTCCCTTGTGGAAACCGGTAGCCATCATAATAATTTGTGTAACTCGTGTTAAAGCCACGAATCATGAACTGATCTACAAAACCGCCTAAGGAGGTCCCTTTATAAACACTACTCACATTTTTGGTTACATCACTTAATTGGATGGCTTGTTGATCTTGCATGACCGCTTTGGGAACAACTTCTATGGATAACGGGGTGTCCATTATTGGCGTATCAGTTTTGGTGGCTGTGCTGGAGTTGCTGATGGTGTAATCTTGGTTAGCCGCTTGAGTCGGTTCTGCCCGCACAGTCATTGTGCTTAAGGTGATTTTATCGTCTTGTGCTGGTGGTTTGATTTTTGCCTTGGCGTGAGCGGCTAATTTAGCTTGAGTATTATTAAATGACGTCGTTGGATTTTTATTCTTTTCCTTTGCATCATCAGCGTAGACGGCTTGAATGTTCATGAAGCCGCTAATCACCATTGCAATGATTATTGATAAAGTTGGAGCTGTATTATTTTTTTTATTAGCCGGTTTTATTGTCATAAATGAGTAAGATTTTTGATGATCAAATTTTTATGACATAAACAGCAAATTAAGAGGGATTGGTTTAGAAGATGAAGCGAATTATTAATTTCTATTAAAGCTTACCCTTATAGTAACGATATAGTTTAAAATCTCCTACTAATAGAATGATTGTTTTTAGTCTTTTTTGATTACTTTTTAATATAATGCAAACATCCCCTCTTGAAGTTTTAACCACTTTATCAACTATACGCGATTATATTCGTTGGGCAGCCAGTCGATTTACCCAAGCTGAGATTAGTTTTGGTCATGGCACTGTTGCAGCATTGGATGAAGCTGCAGCGCTAATTTTACATACGGTCTATCAACCTTATAATTTGTCCGAAACCTATTTTGATACCGTTCTTACCATGATCGAACGACTTGCCGTTGTCGAGATTGTTGATAGACGAATTAACGAAAGAGTGCCGGCGGCTTACTTAACCCATGAAGCTATTTTTGCAGGTTTATCATTTTATGTTGATCAACGTGTTTTAGTGCCCAGATCTCCTATTGCTGAGTTAATTGAACAACGTTTTTCACCTTGGGTAGAAGAAGATCAAGTCACCCGTATTTTGGATTTGTGTACTGGCAGTGCTTGTATTGCCATAGCATGCGCATATGCATTTCAAGAGGCTTTGGTTGATGCGGTTGATTTGTCGCCTGATGCCTTGGCTGTCGCTGAAATTAATGTTGAAAAACATCTGTTAGACGATGTAGTAACGCTTTATCATTCTGATTTATTTAAAGCACTGCCTGCTACTTCGTATGATGTGATTGTGAGTAATCCGCCTTATGTCTGTCAAACAGAATGGGAGATGCTACCGCAAGAGTTTCACGCTGAACCCGACATGGGCTTTAAAGGTGGTGTTTCAGGTCTTGATCTGGTTGTGCGTATTCTTGTTGATGCCAATGATTATTTGGCAGAGCAGGGCATACTTATTATAGAGGTAGGTAGTAGTGCAGAAGCCTTGCAAAATCTGTTTCCTGATGTTCCTTTTTATTGGTTAAATTTTGAAAGAGGCGGTGATGGTGTCTTTTTACTGACAGCAGAACAAGTTGAAAATTATCACGATTTATTTATAACGGCTTTAAGTTGATATGTCTGGAAATACGATAGGAAAGTTATTTACCGTCACTTCGTTTGGCGAAAGTCACGGGCCTGCCATTGGTTGTATTGTTGATGGTTGCCCTCCTGGTTTGGCTTTGACAGAAGCGGATTTACAGGATGATTTGGATCGACGAAAACCCGGAACCTCAAGGCATACTACGCAACGCCGTGAAGCCGATGAGGTTAAGATTCTGTCAGGTGTGTTTGAAGGTAAAACTACTGGTACACCGATTAGTTTGATGATTGAGAATACCGATCAACGGTCAAAAGACTATTCTAAAATCGCAGACACCTTTAGACCCGGTCATGCCGATTATACTTATCAACAAAAATACGGTTTTAGGGATTATCGGGGGGGGGGGCGTTCATCTGCTCGTGAAACAGCCATGCGTGTTGCAGCGGGTGGTATTGCCAAAAAATATCTTAAAGAGCAGGCGGGTATTGAGATTCACGGTTATTTATCACAATTGGGGCCAATAAAAATTGAAAAGCTGGATTGGTCTATTATTGATACCAATCCGTTTTTCTGTCCTGATGCGGATAAGGTTCCAGAAATGGAAGCTTACATGGATGCTTTACGAAAAGAAGGCGAATCTATAGGCGCAAGAATTGAAGTGGTAGCGACTCATGTTCCGCCTGGCTTGGGTGAACCTATTTTTGATCGTCTTGATGCGGATTTGGCGCATGCGTTAATGAGCATTAACGCGGTAAAGGGCGTTGAAATTGGTGATGGCTTCGCGTGTGTGGATACCAAAGGTACAAAGTTTCGCGATGAAATGACGCCAACCGGTTTTTTAAGTAATCATGCCGGTGGTATTTTGGGTGGTATTTCCAGTGGCCAGTCTATTACGGCGAGTATTGCCTTAAAACCAACCGCCAGTTTGCGCTTACCGGGTAAAAGTATTAATCAGCAGGGTGAAGCGATTGATGTAGTGACGGAAGGTCGACATGATCCCTGTGTCGGTATTCGTGCTACGCCAATTGCAGAAGCGATGATGGCCATAGTCTTGATGGATCATTTTCTGCGTCATCGGGCACAAAATTTGGATGTTAATTCAGGTCTGCCAATTTTAAGATAAATACATAAGGGCAATCCTGTGTACTTGCCCTTATAAACATGGCTTTTAATGATGATATTTTCAATAGGGAATCAGCATAATTTCTCCCTTTATGAATAAATCCAACTTAGTTCCTTACTGGCGATTGTCAGGATTTTATTTCTTTTATTTTGCGACTTTAGGTTGTTTTATACCTTATTGGGGCCTGTATTTAAAAGGAATTGGTTTTAGTCCTATTGAGATTGGTGAGCTTTCTGCTTTTTTGGTGGGTACAAAAATTGTTGCACCGTTAATATGGGGCTGGATTGCTGACCATACCGGGAAAAGTTTACGCTTAATACGGATTGCATTGTTCTTTGCAGCTTTGCTTTTTGCCTGTTTTTTATATGCCCAACATTATCGTTGGTTTGCTTCGATAACCCTTGCGTTTAGTTTTTTTTGGAATGCGGTGTTACCACAATTTGAAGCAGTTACCCTGTGTCATTTAAAAAATGAATCGCATCGTTACAGTCAAATAAGGCTCTGGGGTTCAATTGGTTTTATTGTCACTGTATTGGGAATGGGTTGGATACTAGATAAGCAACCCGTTGCAATAATACCCTTTGCCATTATCTTTTTTTTGAGTTCAAATTGGTTCGTAACCTTATTAATGCCTGAAGCAACAGTGAGTCACGAAGCAGCTAATCACGGCATAATACAAATAATAAAAAAACCTGAAGTGTTGGCTTTTTTCGTAGTTAATTTATTACTGCAAGTATCTCATTCACCTTATTACGTCTTTTATTCCATTTATTTAAAACATAACCATTATTCCGCAACGGTCACAGGATTGCTTTGGGCGCTGGGCGTGTTGGCCGAGATCGTCTTATTTGTGTACATGAGGCGTTTATTAAAGCATTTTACTTTAAGAGCTATTTTATTGGTCAGTTTAGTATTAGCTAGTACACGCTGGTTAATAATAGGCTGGTGTCCCGAGTATTTGGGTTTGTTGATTTTTGCTCAATTGTTACATGCTGCAACTTTTGGTGGAGCTCATGTGGTTGCCATTCATTTGGTTCATCTTTATTTTGGTGATCGGCATCAAGGCAAAGGTCAGGCGTTATATACCAGTCTTAGCTTTGGTGTAGGGGGCGTGTTAGGTAGTCTTTACAGTGGTTATTATTGGGAATCACTGGGTTCAAAAACTGTTTTTTCAATGGCAGCATTACTCTGTGGCGTTGCTTTTCTGATTGCTTATTTTTGGGTTGGCAGGGAAAGTTCAAAAAAGTCGGTTGTGTTGGGTTAAAATAGATCTAAAGTTAAATCTGATCTGAATTTACTACTTTAGGAAATAGCGTGTTTGAGATAATAAAAAGCGGTGGCTGGATGATGTTACCCATCATTTTATGTTCAATTGGAGCAATGGCTATTATTGTCGAGCGTTTCTGGTCTTTACAAAGACATAAAATCTTACCGCCAGAGTTGGTTCCTCATGTATGGAAATTATCCCGTGAAAAAAAATTGGATAATACGGTTTTAAAGCGTTTAAAAATCAGTTCGCCTTTGGGTTATATTTTAGCGGCAGGACTAGCCAACAGGAATCATGGCAGAGATGTCATGAAAGAATGTATTGAAGAATCCGGTCGTAAGGTTGTACATGACTTAGAACGCTATCTTAATACTCTGGGGACTATTGCAACAATAGGTCCTTTATTGGGTTTATTAGGAACCGTGTTCGGAATGATTGATATTTTTTCGTCATTAATGGCGCATGGTTCAGGTGATCCCAGTGTTTTGGCAGGCGGCATTTCTGTCGCATTGATTACGACAGCTGCTGGATTAACAGTGGGTATTCCTAGTTTGATTTTTCATCGTTATTTTGAAAGATTAGTCGATGAATATCTGGTGGACATGGAATCGGAAGCGCTAAAACTGATTGATATTTTACATGGCGACCGTGAGGTATCCTGATGAAGTTTCGTCATAAAAAAAGAGATAAATTGGATATTACTTTAATATCTATGATTGATGTGCTGTTTGTGTTGCTACTTTTTTTTATGGTATCAACAACGTTTAACCGTAATACACAAGTCAAAGTTTCTTTGCCCGAAGCGAATGGGGCAGAAGCAGAGCAGTCTCCAAAAATGGTTACTTTAACCATAACTGCAAACGGTGTGTATTTTTTAAAAGGTGAGGATGGTGTGTCTCATGAATTAGTCAACCAGCAACTTGAAACGCTAAAACAAGAACTGCAAAAACTTGTGGAACATTCTAAGGATCAGCCTTTTATCATTAATGCTGACGGTAAAACGCCTCATCAATCCGTAATAACCGCTTTGGAAGCCGCTGGCGATGTCGGCTTTAATCATATTACGTTTGCAGCTTTACATTCAAAGTCCAAGCCATGAGAAAAACGCTGGCACGACGACTAACAGATATCTGGTATGAAGATGCTTTCCTTGGTGTATGGCTGATGCCGCTCGGTTTTTTATTCCGTGATGTAATCAGATTTAGAAAGTTTTTATATCGTTTAGGCGTATTAAAATCTTATACCTTGCCTGTTCCTGTTATTGTAGTCGGTAATATTACGGTAGGGGGTACAGGTAAAACGCCTTTAATAATTTGTTTGGCTGAGTTTCTTAAAGAATCAGGATACAGACCAGGTATTATTAGTCGTGGCTACGGTGGTAAAGCAGCGTCTTGGCCGCAATGGGTTTCAGCTGAAAGTGATCCCAAGCTTGTTGGTGACGAAGCTTTATTAATTGCCAAACAAACCGGCTGTCCAATGGTTGTTGGGCCTTTGCGGGTAGAGGCGGCAAAAGCATTGCTTAAGCAAGCAGATTGTAATGTTATTTTATCTGATGATGGTTTACAACATTACGCTTTGAATAGAACGATTGAAATTGCTGTCATTGATGGAGAAAGACGTTTTGGTAACGGTTATTGTTTGCCTGCCGGCCCATTACGCGAACCAATCGAAAGATTACAAAGTGTTGATTTAGTTGTTGTGAACGGCCAAGAAGCAGAAGAGAATCAGTTTACTATGCAGCTTGTGGGTAATACCTTGATTAATCTAGTGACGGGCGAGCAAAAATCTTTAGACGAGCTTGAAGGTGTCGAATGTCATGCTTTGGCAGGGATTGGTAACCCCGAGCGTTTTTTTGAGGTACTTACTTCGGCTGGCTTGATATTTAAAAGTCAGAGTTTCCCAGACCATTATCAGTTTCAAAATCATGATATTCAGTACAGTGATAACAAACCTGTATTAATGACTGAAAAAGATGCCGTAAAATGTAGTGCATTTGCAGGTATCAAGCATTGGTATCTTCCAGTAAAAGCAGTTCCCGAAACTGGTTTTACAGAACAATTATTAAACTTACTTAAGAGAAAAGCATGATAGATAAAAAATTACTCGATATTTTGGCCTGTCCACTGTGTAAGAGTCCTTTACGTTATGACAAACTAAAAGATGAATTAATTTGTAGAGCCGATCGATTGGCATTTCCTGTTCGTGATGGTATTCCTGTTATGCTTGAAGACGAAGCCCGCACCCTAAGTAGTGAAGAAACCGACGCGCTATATAAATGAGTTTAGCGTTTAAAGTTGTTATTCCTGCTCGCTATGCTTCAACCCGATTACCGGGTAAACCCTTATTAACGATTGCCGGTAAACCGATGATTGCCCATGTCTGTGAGCGAGCTCAGGAAGCCGGTGCCGAAGAAATAATTGTCGCTACCGATGACGAAAGGATTTTTGATGCTGTTTATGCTTTAGGTATTAAAGCAGTTATGACTCGTCCTGATCATCAAAGTGGTACAGAAAGAATCAACGAGGTCGCTGAGGAATGTGGTTGGTCAGGTCACGATATCATTGTCAATTTGCAAGGTGATGAGCCACTCATTCCACCGGTAATTATTCGTGAGGTTGCGTCCGCTTTGGCTGGTCAGAAGCTAGCTGGCATAGCGACGCTAGCCGCTAAAATTATCGATGCGGAAGAAATTTTTAACCCCAATGCAGTCAAAGTAGTATTAAATAAAGAAGGGTATGCGCTTTATTTTAGTCGCGCACCTATCCCTTGGGAAAGAGATGCTTTTACTAACGGAGGCAAAAAGCCGTCTTCAGCTACACCTTATCTTCGGCACATTGGTCTCTATGCTTATACAGTTGATTTTTTAAATCGTTACTGTTGTTGGGAGCCATCACCACTTGAGTCAATCGAATCACTAGAACAACTTAGAATACTATGGCATGGCGAAGCTGTTGTGGTAAAAGTTGTTGATAAAACACCTCAGGCAGGCGTAGATACACATGATGACTTAATGCGCGTAGAGCAAGTTTTGTCTTTAAGGTAACAAAGATCATTATATTAAGTCGTTAAATAATCGCTATTATTTGACAGAAAGTGGTAACACCAGTAATTTAGGCTGCTTTTTATAACTTCTCTTTTATATCGGCTGTAAAAAACGTTACGTTTTTTAAATAGTTGGCGAGAAGTCATTTTTTTATTTCACCCTTACTTGGGTTGCTCAAGAGCTTTTAATGCAAGAATTTCATAGAATAAGTCGTTTACCTCCTTACGTTTTTAACATTGTTAACGAGTTAAAGGCCAAAGCGCGTGCGGCAGGAGAAGATATTATTGATTTTGGCATGGGTAATCCCGACCAACCTACGCCGCAACATATAGTTGATAAATTAATAGAGGCTGTCCAGCGTCCGGATACCCATCGCTATTCAGTGTCAAAAGGTATTCCTCGTTTAAGAAAAGCAATCTGCAATTGGTATAAGACCCGATTTGATGTTGATCTGGATCCGGAAACAGAAGCCATTGTTACCATTGGGTCCAAAGAAGGTTTAGCGCATCTCGCATTAGCTACCTTGGGGCCTGGTGATGTTGTATTGGTTCCTAACCCTGCTTATCCGATTCATCCCTATGGAGTGGTAATTGCCGGTGCCGATTTAAGGCATGTACCCATGATTCCGGGTGGTGACTTTTTTGAAGAACTGCAAAAAGCAATTGTTGACTCATGGCCCAAGCCGAAAATGCTGATTCTTAATTTCCCGGGAAATCCAACAACTCAATGTGTTGAGCTTGATTTCTTTGTAAAAATTATTGCCGTGGCCAAAGAGCATAATATCTGGGTGGTTCAGGATATTGCTTATGCGGATATTGTTTTTGATGGTTATAAGACACCTTCTATTCTTCAGGTTGAGGGCGCGAAAGATATTGCCGTCGAATTCTTTTCCATGTCCAAAAGCTACAATATGCCGGGCTGGCGGGTAGGTTTTATGTGTGGAAATAAAGAACTGGTTTCTGCGTTGGCAAGAATTAAATCTTATTTGGATTATGGAACTTTTGCACCGATTCAGATAGCAGCCATTGCTGCACTTGAAGGGCCGCAGGAATGTGTGGCAGAAATTGCCGAAATGTATAGAAAACGACGTGATGTTTTATGTGAGGGCTTAAATGCGGCTGGATGGCCTGTTGAAAAGCCAAAAGCGACGATGTTTGTCTGGGCGAAAATTCCAGAGGCCTATCAAGCAATGGGTTCATTAGAGTTTTCTAAAAAATTGCTATCAGAAGCTAAAGTAGCGGTTGCTCCCGGTGTTGGCTTTGGTAATTATGGTGATGATCACGTAAGATTTGGCTTAATTGAAAATGAACACAGGACCCGCCAAGCAGTTCGAGGCATTCGCCTTATGATGAAAAAAGACGGAATTAAACAGTAGCCAAGTAAAACCTGAAAAGCGATACAGTCGCTCTATTCAATTGGAACGTGAACGATTTTTTAACTGGAGCTTAATTTGAAACCGGTAAAAGTAGGTATATTAGGGTTGGGTACTGTCGGTGGCGGTACCGTTAATGTTTTAAAGCGTAATGCAGCAGAAATTTCCAGACGTGCAGGCCGTGAGATTATTATCAAGCGTGCTTCAGCTAAGGATCTTAGTAAAATAAGGATTTGCGATACCCAGGGGATTATTTTAAGTAGTGATCCTATGGATATCATCAACGATCCCGAAATTGAAATTGTTCTGGAATTGATTGGTGGTGCCGGTACAGTCAAAGAAATGATTTTAAAAGCCATAGAAAACGGCAAGCATGTTGTTACAGCCAATAAATCATTAATTGCTTTACATGGTAATGAAATTTTTGCCAAAGCCAGTGAAAAAGGCGTGATTGTCGCTTTTGAAGCAGCTGTTGCAGGTGGTATTCCAATTATTAAAGCCATTCGTGAAGGTTTGAGCGGTAATCATATTCAATGGCTGGCGGGCATTATCAATGGCACCGGTAATTTTATTTTGACTGAAATGCGTGATAAAGGGCGAGATTTTTATGATGTACTTGCAGAAGCTCAAGCACTAGGTTACGCCGAAGCAGATCCAACTTTTGATGTGGAAGGTATTGACGCAGGTCATAAATTAACCATCCTGGCCTCAATTGCTTTTGGCATTCCTTTACAGTTTGATAAGGTTTATACCGAAGGCATTACCCAAATTACCCGTCTTGATGTTGAATATGCTGAACAATTGGGTTATCGCATTAAGCATTTAGGTATTGCCAGACAAACTTCCGAAGGCATTGAGTTAAGAGTTCATCCCACTTTAATACCCGAACGTAGATTAATTGCTAATGTCAATGGTGTTATGAATGCTGTTTTGGTTAAAGGCGATGCCGTAGGTGCTACTCTTTATTATGGTGCAGGTGCCGGTGCAGAGCCTACGGCTTCTGCGGTTGTTGCTGATGTAATTGATGTGGTTAGAGCCTTAACCAGTGATCCTGAAAACCGCGTGCCACATTTGGCTTTTCAGGCGGATTCATTAGCTGACATTCCGGTTTTAACCGCTGACCGCTTTAAAACATCCTATTATTTACGCCTTAATGCAGAAGACAAACCGGGCGTTTTAGCCGACGTTACCAGAATATTGGCAGATCACCATATCAGCATTGAAGCCATCATTCAGAAAGAACCTTTGCGTGATGAATCAGCTATCCCCATTATTTTGCTGACACAAATCACCTTGGAAAAAGAAATGAATGCCGCGATTGCTGAAATCGAAGCATTAAAAACCGTTACCGGAAAAGTCAACCGCATTCGCATGGAAACCTTGGGTTAAATAAACACTATGACTAAACACAAACATTATACCGGCCTGATTGATCGTTATAGAGATCGCTTACCAGTTAGCGCAACAACTCGTATTATTAGCTTGAACGAAGGCAATACGCCGATGATTCAATTACAAAATATTCCACGAATGCTGGGTAAAGACGTTGATATTTATGTCAAGTTTGAAGGCTTAAATCCAACCGGATCGTTTAAAGATCGTGGTATGACGATGGCAGTGACCAAAGCGGTAGAAGAGGGCAGTCAAGCCATTATCTGCGCATCAACCGGTAACACCTCTGCTTCAGCTGCTGCCTACGCAGCGCGGGCAGGCATAAAAGCGTTTGTATTAATACCTGATGGTAAAATTGCATTGGGTAAATTGGCGCAAACATTAATGTATAACGCCACCATTATTCAGATTAACGGCAACTTTGATAAAGGCATGGAGTTGGTTAAAGAAGTAGCCAATCATGCACCGGTTACGATCGTAAACTCAATCAATCCTTTCAGAATTGACGGCCAAAAAACAGCGGCTTTTGAAATTGTTGATGATTTGGGTTTTGCGCCTGATTATCATTGCTTACCCGTGGGTAATGCCGGCAATATTACTGCATATTGGAAAGGTTATACAGAATATGCAACAGACCGAGTTTGCGGTAATAGACCGGTTATGTGTGGTTATCAAGCAGCCGGTGCTGCGCCATTTGTGGCCGGTAAAATGATAGATAATCCCGAAACAGTGGCCACTGCAATTCGTATTGGTCATCCGCAATCTTGGGATTTTGCCTGGGCCGCTCAAAAAGAGTCAGGCGGCTGGTTTGATAAGTTTACGGATGAACAGATTTTAGCGGCACAAAAAATGTTGTCTCAATACGAAGGTATATTTTGTGAGCCGGCATCAGCCGCTTCATTAGCCGGGGCTATGCAAGACATAGCGTCTTGCAAAATTCCTGAAGGCAGTAAGATTGTATGCACCTTAACCGGTAATGGTATTAAAGATCCTGAAATTGCCATGCAACAATGTGCTGATGCTAAACCGGTAACGATTGATGCCAGTTTGGATGCGGTTAAGAGAGCCATTCTGGATTGTTTATAGGAATGAATTGTTTTTATTGCCGTTATTACTTTTAAATTGTTACGGCTATTAAACTTTTTACAGTAATAAAATAACTAAAACCTCCTGATTTAGAGGAGGTTTTTTAAAATTTTAGTTTTAATTTAAATTCACTTTTATTAACTTCAAAATAACTTCGCTGTAAACGCCTATTATCAACACCTTATTTACAATTTATTGCCATGACTACGAATGGTTTAATCAATAAGTCCATGATAAAATACAATATCTTTACATTGTCCATCGAATTCATTTTTTATCGATTGTTCGTTGTTAAAACAGAGTTATTTTTATAGTTTCCGAGAAATTAATTGTAATGAAATTGCGTACCCTTGTTTGTTTTTTGTTTTTGCTCGCACTCACAGGCAATGTTTCTGCCACCGTTTATAATTTACCTGAAACAAAAGGAGATACGGTCGTTGCTGTTTCCACAGACGATACGGTATCAATTAAAGTAGACCATGACCAAACCTTATTGGATGTGGCTAGACGTTTTAATTTAGGGCAAACAGAAATAGTCACCTTAAATCCAAAATTGGACCGCTGGTTGGTTAAAACAGGTGAAGTTGTTCGCTTACCCAACAGACGGATATTACCTGATAGTCCGCATGATGGTATTACCCTAAATATTGCAGAATATCGCATGTATTTTTATCCTGATAGCCAACCCGGCACTGTCAGATCTTACTCGCATGGGGTTGGTAGGCAAGATTGGCAAACACCGTTGGGTAAAACCAGTATTGCAAAAAAAGTTAAAGATCCTGCGTGGTATCCACCGGAATCCATTAGACGAGAACATGCAGCGAATGGTGATCCTCTACCAGCAATTGTTCCTCCCGGCCCCCATAATCCCTTGGGCGCTTACGCGCTTTATCTTAATCTAAAAGGGGATTACAGAATTCATGGGACTGACATCGATAAAATTTTTGGCATCGGTATGCAAATTACCCATGGCTGTGTGCGCATGTACCCCGAAGACATCGAAGCCCTATATAATGGAGCCCCCGTTGGAACACCGGTCTATATTGTTAAACAACCCATTAAAGTTGGTTGGTTAAATAATACCCTTTATCTTGAAGCCCACCCTGATCTTGAAGGTGAAGAAAAAACACTTGATCAACGTTATGCAGCGGCTTTGGTGCTGATACAAAAAGCCAATAAAGGTGAATTGCCTGAGTTTGATCAAGTCGCATTAAATCAAGCGCTTAAAGATTTAGATGGTGTGCCGGTGCCCTTGTATGAAAGACTTCCGCCATTAGAAGATGAAATGCCTGCTATTGAACCAGAACTCATAGAAGAGCCAGTCGCTAAAATCAAAAAATCTGCAGTAGCACCTGCAACAAAAAAAGTAAAAGCTGCAGTAGATAGTAAAAAGAAAGAGCTTAAAACTGCAAAAAAATCCGACAAGAAAGAGGCTAAGGTAGCCGTTTCTCCGAGCAAAAAGCAGACTCAAGTTGTTGCCTCAAAAGATAAAAAGACAACGAGCAAAGTAACAACAACTAAAACTAAAACTAAAACTAAAGATCAGAGTTCTCCGAGTGGTTATTATCATGGGTCTTAGTCTCTTTATTGTTTGACCCAAAATATAACTATATTAAGTCATAGCTTTTACAAACAAGGTCAATATAAAATCAGTTTCAATTTCCAAGCTTTCAAGATCATTGATTGTTTTTTGGACGTTTTCATTGGCTTGCCAAGCAAAAGGCGTCATCTGTAAAAGTGCCATTCTTTGCTCGGATTCTGGCACAATTTTGTAACTAATTCGTTGCGTGGTTAGTTGTTCAAATCCCTTGGGTACCAAAGATTCTGATGCATGTTCTTTTACCTCATCATAAATATACTCTTTTAGTTGCCAAAGATGCCGAGGGCCGGGGGTGACTGTCAGTAAGTAGCCAGATGTTTTCAAGATGCGGTTTAGTTCTGCGTCATCAGACGGTGCAAATAGCCTGACTACAAAATCAAAATACTCGTCCAAATAAGGTAAGCGGTTTGCGCTCGCAACAACAAACTTTGCGTTAACTTGTTTTTTAGCGGCTGCGGCAATAGCGAACTTGGCAATATCAATACCATGTAGGTTGATGTGTTCACTTTGCTTACAAAAGTGGGCAATTTTTCGACTGTAATAACCTTCGCCACAACCAAGATCCAGTAACTGTATATTCTTGTCGGGTGAATGATTAATATCAATCATCATCGCCACTGCTTGTGCCATCGGTTCGTAAAATCCATGTTCAAGAAACAGTCTTCTGGCAACCATCATTTGTTTATTATCACCAGGTTCTTTTGAATGTTTAAATTGAACAGGGAACAAGTTTAGATAACCTTCTTTGGCCCGATCAAAGCTATGGAGATTAAGGCAGGAATAGGTTCTGCCTGATTGCTGCGAGACTAACGGCTCTGAACAAACGGGGCATACATAGGGGATATTGGGTTCTATTAATAAGGGTTGCACAGAAAATTATGACCGTGGTGGGTAATTAATGTGGCTATTCTAATCCATTTCACGAAATGACTTCTAATGGTTAGTTTTTTTATGAGTTGATCGTTTTAGCACATCCAACACTGAGCGTACATTGGACTCCGGTTCCGACAAAAGAATAGTAAGCAAAACTTCTTCAATAGCGGCCAGTATGCAAATAATAGCCGCAATTCGAAATGGCCAATTGGGACCGCCAAAAAACAAAATGTACAAAGATACCCCCATGGAAGCAGCCGCAAGTTTTACAGCCCAGGTATGGTAACTGGTAAAACACCCAAATTTCCAAAAGCCCACAAAAGCAGGAAACAAACAACTGGCGACAATCAAAGCGACATAAAACAATTCTCTCGCAAAAACATCGGGCCATAACCACCAACAACTGATAGCAATGGTTAAATAAATGATAACATCGGCCCAACTATCAAGCATGGCTCCGAATTGTGAAACTTGTCCCATCAAACGTGCTACAAAACCATCCAATAAATCCGTACAAAATGCAAACGCCAACACTATCATAAAAGTAATGCCATGATTGTGCCAGGCAAGCCATAACAAAACAGGTGCAGCTACAAATCGGAAGCCGGTTAGTAAATTGGCTAAGTTTAGTTTGGATGTCTGATTATTATTCATAAAACAAATGAAGCGGCAATTGGTGCATGATCAGAAAGCATGTGCCAAGGTGAATGGGTCAATCGGTCGCAAGATATAGGATTCATACCTCGAAAATAGATACGATCCATTTGTAAAAAAGGTAACCAGGATGGAAAGGTACGCGCATAGCGCCCATGAGTATGCCTGAAAACTTCCTGCAATCCCAAATGATCATGGAACAATCGATCGGCTTGTCCTAACCAGTCATTGAAATCACCAGCCACTATTAAAGGCGCCTCATGAGGGACATGACTAACAATTCGATCGCATAATTGACTGATTTGCAGGCGACGTTCTTTAACCATTAAACCAAAATGAATACATACGATATGGATATCCTGATTACTTTCTGGGCGGCGGATAACGCCATGCAGAAGGCTGCGACTTGCCCAAGGATATGGTGAAACATTAATATTTTCCCATCTTTCAAAAGGATACTTGCTTAAAATAGCATTACCATGATGCCCTGCATTATAGATGGCATTTTTTCCATAAGCGAAAAAAGGCCAGACACCTTCTGCAATATACTCAAGCTGGGAGTGATCAGGCCAGTTTTCAATTTTCTTATCATGGCGACGATGTTCGCCTTGCATCTCTTGCAAAAACAGTATATCCGGATCTGCAATGAGCAAGGCTTGCTTGATTTGATGTAAAACAAATCGGCGGTTGCCTGTATTAAAGCCTTTATGAATATTGTAAGTTAATACATTTAATCCCTGTTCTTTCATGTTTGTCCTAATGTGCTTGGCAGCAAAGCAAATAAATGGCTTTAATAAGGTTGGTTACGTATATGTATTTTATAAAGAATAGGTGAAATAAATTCTTCACATAAAAAAAAGAGACCGGCCGTTATTGCAATATCGATAACATTCAATCCTAGCGCATCACTTAACAGCCACAAGGGCAATAAAGATTCCGGAAGGGTATCTAGACCTCTTGCACGGCTACTATCTTGTTTACCTAAGCGACGTTTGATAAAACTGGTCAGAATATCCCCTGTCATTGTCAGCATCGCAAAAAAAAAGCCGGTGAGTAAGTTTATGCCAAAAATAAAAGCGATAACAGTCGTAAAAAATAGCGCAGATAATAAGCCTGGCCAAGTTTTGGTATTGCCAAATAATCGATAGCCATCAGAGAGATAGTTGCCATTGTCTATGGGCTTGAGTGGGCGTGTTCCCAATACCTTGCGAATAATTACAGGCGAGCCATTAGCTGTAATAAGCAATAGCAAACCATTAAAAATACAATGCCAACAGAATGAGAGCATGGCCAAATAAATCCTATTGAATAATTATTTTATATCTTAGCATTTCAGTATTAAAAACGCTTAGCTTATAACGGTTTTTATACCGAACTATTTAGAGTGTCAACCTTACAAAAAAACCAGTTATTACCTTGTATATCATGGTCTACTAATATAAACTCATTATGCCCTATACTTATTATAAAAAAAATTAACGTCACACATCAGGGCGATTCTATATAGAGGAAGAAAAATGTCTAATAAAAATTATTCTCGTCGACGATTTTTGGCGCAATCAAGTTTAGGTTTGATTGCTTTTGCTGGGTTGCCTGGTTTTATACAAGCCATGGAGGGAATGCATGGTATGCCTAAACTAACACCTAACAAAGCATCGGCCAGCTTTAAAGCGGATGTTGAATGTGATCTATTTTGCAGATCCGGTTCAGTATCAATCTTACCGGGTCAACAAACACAAGTGCAGCAATATTCAGCGCTGTTAAAAAAAGGACCCAAAGACACTATTATTGATATTGCCGGTTCTTATTTGGGGCCTATTATTAATCTACAAAAAGGTCAAAAAGTGCGGATTAATTTGCACAATAAATTGACCGAACCGACAGTCACACACTGGCATGGTTTACATGTCCCCGCAAATATGGATGGTCATCCTCAATATACAATCGATCCAGGCGAAATTCTGGTGTATGAATTTGAAGTGCTTAACCGTGCGGGTATGAACATATACCATCCCCATCCGCATGAACTGACTGCCAAACAGGTTTATCATGGCTTGGCTGGTGCCTTGTTTGTGCATGACGAAGAAGAAGCAAAACTGGAATTGCCGTCAGGTGAATATGAAATTCCGATTGTCATTCAAGATCGTCGTTTTGACGCGCAAAATCAACTGGTCTATGCACATAACATGCATGACCGAATGATTGGGTATTATGGTGATCGAATTCTGGTTAATGGCCGTCCCGATTTTAAAATTGATGTGGCCAGTCGCGCTTATCGTTTACGTGTTTTAAACGGTTCAACCGCCCGTATCTATAAATTGGCATGGGATGATGGTACACCTCTGACTATTATTGGTGTAGACGGCGGTTTATTGGAAAAACCAGAAATTAAACCATATGTGATGTTGGCACCGGGTGAAAGGCTGGATGTTTGGGCTGATTTTAGCGGTCGCAATGAAGGCTCTCAGTTAGTGATGCGCAGCCAGGCTTTTTCTGGTGTGCTACCAAAAATGGCAGAACGTATGGGTGGCATGATGATGCACGGCCATTCTTTACCTGTCGGTAGCGATTACCCCATTTTTACGGCAAGAGTGACTAAAAAAGTTAGCGATAGCCCAAAACTACCGACACAATTAACAAAAATCAATTGGCACCCGCTTAGTTCGACGGCTAACCCTGATAAACCTATTCCTATTGGTATTTCTGAAGGGCCAATGGCGATGTTGCTCAATGGTCGCCCCTATGCTTTTAACGATATTCAAGACGTTGAACGTATTAAAGTCAACACGATACAATTGATGGAAATTTTTCATGCTCATGGCGGGAGTGGTCATGGTAAACAGTCTGCTTCAACCGAAGAACACAATGCAGAGCAACACGGTGGTGGCATGGGTATGATGGGTATGGGGCACAAAGGCAGAGGCATGGGTATGATGGGGGGTATGAGTCATGGCAACGAAGAGCCCAAAACTGAAAGTCATGGAATGGGCATGGGCGGCATGGGTATGATGATGGCCATGGCGCATCCTATCCATTTACACGGACAACAATTTCAAATAGTTAGTCGAAGTGTAGGAACCGAACAAGAAGCCGATTATGCAACCGTACGGGATGGATTTATTGAAACCGGCTTAAAAGATACGGTCTTGGTCATGCCAGGCGAGACAGTTCGAATTATAAAACCCTTTCAGGACTTTAAAGGTTTGTTTATGTATCATTGTCATAATCTTGAACATGAAGACATGGGTATGATGCGTGATTTTTTAATTGAATGAAAGTATTGCTTTTCTTGCTCATTCGGCTTTGTAGTGCTCATCAGGTTAAATAAATTTAATGGGTATTTAGCACTATTAATATCTTATAGAAGGCGTATAGAATCATTATTATGAATAAAAAGTTTACCAATTGATAAAGAATGAGAAAAAATGGTAACTATGGACTAGTTAAGCTGTTATCAGCTAACTATAACGAGACTATATATTTAGTTTGAAATCTGTATTGATTTAAAAAAGCAACACTGGAACGAATAACATAAAGTGGGTATAAAATTAGGGTAGGCTTTAAATGTAAATTTATTCAAAGATGTTTAATCAGTTGTTTTAATGCTTTTAAATCGTCCGATGTCGAATATTTACCGTAGTGTATTTTGATAAATAAATCGGTAATTTTTCTTATGGCAATTGATTTTTCGGGATGTTCTATTATGATTCTATCGCCAAAATCTTTGGCACCTTCTCCTTTTGCTTTTACCAATCCATGTTTGAGCATTTTTTTACAAAAATATTGGTAAATCTGCATTTCAGGCAAAATATTCTTTCGTTTTTCATACAGCAACAGCCAGCTCAGTAATGCTGTAATAGATCCTATGAGGCCAGCCAACCAATACAACATGGCTTTAAGGTCATCTATGCAAATTGATGACAAGAAAATGGCTTGGTGTTTGTTGTCGTAGTTAATAACCCAGCGTTGCCAACTGTAATCCAAATTATGCCAAAGTTGTTGGCTTTGCTTTAACCAATCCAGTGTTTGTTGTGCATTTTCACTGAGGGGAACATAGTTGATGATGCCGCTTGCGATCAGTTGGTCGATATTTATATTTTGCTCAATCCTTTCCGGTGCAATAGCGGCTGTTGGGTCAATACGTACCCAACCTTTATTTTCCAGCCACACTTCTGCCCAAGCGTGAGCATCAGCTTGGCGTATTTCCAAAAAATGGCCAATTTTATTATATTCGCCACCTTGATACCCGGTCACTACACGTGCCGGGATATGAGCAACCCGCATTAGATAAACGAAAGCTGCGGCGTAATGGCTACAAAAGCCGTAGCGGGTTTTAAACAAGAAGGTTTCGATAGGGTTTTCTTCCATCAGGGGCGGTGTCAAAGTGTAATGGAAGTCTTCTTTTCTAAAATGAGTTAATAATTGTGTAATGAAGTTTTCTGGCGTGCTATCAAAGCCCTGTAGTTGTTTAACCAGTTGGGTTATTTTGTCAGAGGGCTTGTTGGGAAGTTGTGTCGCGTCTTTAAATTCGGTGCGGGTGATGAAGCCGGTATTGTAGTTGGGGTAAGAAGTGATGTTATATTCGGTTCTTTTATCAGGCGTATCTGAGGTAATAAGCTGATAGTTTGCATTTCGACTGACCGGCGAAGTAAATTCTACTGGTAGTTCTAAAGCAAATACCCAATGTTTGTCTTGCGGTTCCATTAACAGCGTGTATTGATAAGGTGTGCCGTTAAAAACAGGTTTATCCATATAGTGGCTAAAATTCAGTTTTTTAATCTGTGTCCACTTTTTACCGTCTGTGTAAGATAATACCGGTCCTCGCCAATAACGTTCACGGGGTGGTGGTAATTTGCCGATAAATTTCACTCTAAATACGAGCTCATCAGACATGCCCAGGTCGCTGATAGAGCCGGGCTCCATATTATCTGACAAGCCTGTTTTAGCTTGATATTGTTCATTAAAGAACATCCATTTAGGTGCCTCTACCCGAGGAAATAATACAAATAAAACCACTGCCATCGGCAACGCCTGAATTATGATAAGGCCTGCAGTTTTTATTGCGACGACGGGGTTGGGTTTACAGCTGTTAATACAAATCAGAGTTGCTAAAAGAGCGCTGCAGACAAACAAGATATAAGCAGCCATTAGTAAACTTTGCTCATATAAAAACTGTGATGCTGCGACGATAAATGCCAGATAGGTAATTACGTAAAGGTCTCGTTCTGATTTTATTTCTAATAATTTGAGTCCCAGTGCCATTATAAAAAGGCGAGTACCGGCATCGCGCCCCAAAACACCTTGATATTGACTATAAAGTAACGCCAGACCACAAACCGTTAGAATAAAAAGGCATAGTTTATTGGGTAGCCAATTTTGTTTCCAGATTCCTATCAATCGCCAAATTAATAATAAATAAAAAAAGGCGAAAACTGCGTTGGGAATGTGCTCGAAATGAGGCAAGACTATCAGCCCGATAGAGGCCAACAGAAAGATTAAAATATTTTTGTTTTGAGCCCTATTCATGCAGGTTAAAAAAGGGCGAGTGCTTCTAAGCACTTTTGTGTGTGGTTTAAACCCTGTGCAGGTAGTCGTTTTAAACCTGGTATTGAAAAACCAAAAGGGATGTCTGCCTGTTCGGCATCAATAACCCAACGGCATAATTGGCTTAAGCGTTGTTCGGTATCATGTCCCGGTGTGCTAGCGTAATCCAGCCAGATTTCCGTAGAATGATTACCGCCGTAGTTTTTGCTATACAAGCCTTGACCTCTGGCAAAAGCTTTCCAGTGTATATGTTTGATAGGATCGCCGGCATGATATTCTGTCAACCCACTAAAATCATCGGCACCTTTTTGATTAAAGCCCTGCTGGACAAAGGCATTAGGTGTTTGCGGAAAAGGCAATTCATGGTTGGCAGGTTTAGGATAAACCAACGTTTTAAGCTTAAACTGAACAGGCGACCAGGCACGAAATAAGCCCAAGGGGTAAGTGCTTGAGATAGTCACTGTACCCGCTTTGTGCCAGCCTCTTTTTGTTGTGAACGAATACAAGATAATGCTGGTTTTACTGTATGGCTTCAGTGTCAGGCTTTGAGTTTGTTCTAGTTTAATTTGTAAATTATAGCGCTCTATATCAAGGGGATTATTGATGTGAACAGTAAACCCGGCGGCTTCTCCGGCAAAAACAGCATTATTATGGCCCACGTTTAAAATTAGACCCGCCAAGGTTTTATAGCTGTGTAAAATGGAAATGAAAAATAGGCTGGCTAAAAGAAAAGCCAGTAAATAAATTAAGTTGTTGTTATAAACAAAGGCAATTAATAATAACAGGGCTATAAGTAGCGCAAAATTAAGACCGCGATAAGTTGGTAAAATAAAGATGCGCCTGTGATTTAAGGTGACAGGTTCGTTTATCGCTTTTTCACCTTTAAAAAAACGACTCAGTTGAAAGCGTTCTTTTAAAGACAGTTGGGTCACTGGACAGCAACTTTGGCTAAGATGGGGGCGACTATGGCAGCGGAATCATTATTGCCTGACTTTAAACGGTGTCCGGCTACGGCTGCCAGCACGGCTTGTATGTCTTCCGGAATCACGGCATCTCGTTTGTCAAGGAAAGCCCAGGCTTTTGCTGCATTAAGCAAAGCCAAGCCAGCTCTAGGTGAAAGCCCATATTGATAATCTGAAGATTCACGGGTATAGCTAATAATGGCTTGGCAATAATCAAGAACGGCATTGGATGCATATACTTCAGACACTTTGTTTTGCATGATGAGTAATTGTTCAGGGGTCAATTTTACCGGCAGCGAGTTAATTAAACTACGCCGATTTTGGCCTTGTAGCAGAAGCCTTTCTGACTCTTGATTGGGATAACCCAGCTCAAGGCGCATTAAAAAACGGTCTAATTGTGATTCTGGCAAAGGAAATGTGCCAATTTGATGCGAGGGATTTTGAGTGGCAATAACAAAAAAAGGCTCGGGCAATTGATAGGTTTTTCCTTCAACAGAAATGGTCTGTTCTTCCATAGCTTCTAAAAGAGCGCTTTGAGCTTTGGGCGTAGCGCGATTAATCTCATCGGCTAAGACCAATTGTTTGAAAAGTGGGCCTGGCAAGAAGGTAAAGGTGAGGTTTTTAGGGTCAAATATCGAAGCCCCGATAATGTCGGCTGGTAAAATATCACTGGTAAATTGTATCCGTTGATATTGTAAGCCGAGTAACTTGGCGAGCGTATGTGCAAGAGTGGTTTTGCCAACACCGGGAATATCTTCTATTAATAAATGACCGCGGGCAAGCAGGCAACAGAGAGCAAGCCGAATTTTATGTGATTTGCCAAGAATGATCTGGTTGGCAGCCTCTAGAAGATGTTGTGTATCATTTTGCATAGAAGATGAAGATATTTTTGTTGTTTATTGTAGTTGTTCAGCTTTACATAAAACAGCTTCTACCAATAATCCGCCGAAATTAATTGATCTCCCTAAAGTTAATCTACCGCCGTATTGTTCGGTTATTGCTCTTGCGATAGATAACCCCAAGCCATGTCCGCTGACGATTTCATCAAGTCGAATACCACGTTTGGCAAGTGACGCCAATTCGCTTTCTGGTACGCCAGGCCCATCATCTTCAATGATAAGGTGAATGAATTCATTTATGTTAATAGACAGATTTATTTTGGAATGAGCCCATTTACAAGCATTATCAAGTAAATTACCGACCAGTTCCAGCATATCTTCTCTATCGATTGATAAAGTAGAGGCTTTTGGCGTCATAAAATTGATAGTGAGGTTTTTATCTCGATGTATGCTTTGCATGACCTGAATTAATGCAGGTATTTCTTGGCTGACATCAAACTTTATAAATGCTGGACCAGTACCTGCCATTCGGGCTTGCTTTAGTACGCGGTCCATTATGTTTTGCATGGTTGTTGTTTGGAGTTCCACGACTTTGCAAATATCAGGATGTGTTTGCAAACTTATTTCTTGTGGGAGCTGTTTTAATAGGGTTAAAGGTGTTTTTAGGGCATGCGCAAGATCGCCTAGCGAGTTCCGCGAACGTTGTAAACGTTGATCCAGTAATTTTAAAAGCCAATTAACTTCTTGCACTATTGCAGCTACTTCTTGAGGTACATCGGTATTTAACTGGGTAATTTCACCTTTTTCGAGGGATCTAATTTCTTGTGAGATAAGGTTAAGGCGCTTAAAGCCGCTTCGTAAAATAAACACTTGTATCGCAATAAGCAGTATTAATAACACTAACGCGATGAATGTATATCGATACTGAAAAGTGTTTATTCGAGCCAAGGTAGGGGTCAAGTCTTCAGCCACTGCAATAGTGATGTTTCTATCCTGTTTTTTGTAGCCATATATCATTATAAGCAAGGGTTGCTGCTTTGGGCCAGTGAGATATTCCTTTTTAATTGTTCCTGGTGCTAATGGAATGATATTGAAGTTTTGTTCATTAAGCGAGAGTGAAAGGATAACTTGTTTGTTACTGATTACCTGAAAATAGTCACCTGAGTAGGTTTCAAGGTATATGGGTTCAATTTGATCTCTATTAACGGTAATGTTATGGCTTGTATCGATCGTTATTGCCGCCAAGATACTGACAGCGTCATGTTCCAAATGATCGGCAACCGAGTCTTCTGCGAGAAGTCGAATTGAGTGGCTTGTTAACCATAATAAAATAATGAATACGCAGATCAGACTTAAAAAAAGTCCTGTTGCCAAGCGGAGTTGAAGTGACTTCATTGTGGTGTGTCCTTAAATATATAGCCTTGTCCTCTGCGCGTTTCAATACGGTCTTTACCTAGTTTATTTCGTAAATGATTAACATAGACTTCAATTACGTTACTGTCTTTATCTGAGTCTGAGTCATAGATATGATCCATGAGGATAGTTTTGCTTAACAATTGATCTTTATGCAAGATAAAGCAACGTAATAGTTTAAATTCACTGCCGGTAAGTGGAAGTATGTCACCTGATTGGGTGATGATGGCTTGACGATTGGTGTCTAATTGAAAATCTCCTGCTGTTAGTATGCCGCCGGTGTGATGATGAACGCGATTAAGCAGGGCGTTAATTCGTGCCAATAGTTCTTCAATATGAAAAGGTTTACTTAAGTAATCGTCAGCGCCAGCTTTAAAGCCATCGACCTTCTCTTGCCAAGTATCACGTGCAGTAAGAATAATGACGGGGAGGGCATTTTGTTTGGCTCGCCAGTTTTTTAAAACCTCCAAACCGGGGCGTTTGGGTAATCCCAAGTCTACTATGGCTAATTCGTAGATAGATTCATTACCTAAATATTCACCTTCGATTCCATCATGAGCCACATCGACTGCAAAGCCTGCTTTTACTAAGCTGTTTTTTACAAGGCGTGCTAGTTCATTTTCATCTTCAATCAATAACAAGCGCATTTAATTAGTCCTTAGCAGCCTTAAAAGCAGTAAAAATATAATGTGTACACTATTATTATAAATAGTTATTGTTAGGCATTTAAAAAGACTGTGGAGAATTGGAGCGGCGAGGTAAGCTCAGCTAAGCAAAGCTTCTGATTGGCAGGTCTTATCTCGGCAAGCTAACTGATTAGATTAGCTTGCCGGGATTTATATATAACGATTTTACTTATTTGGGTTCTGATAATTTAAGTGTGTTACCTGGTTTTTTATCACCTACACCTGTATCTTTAGTTCCGTTTGATGCACCTGGGGTGGTTCCTGTTGAATCAGTACTTTCATCATTCTGATCTGGATCAGAATTTTCAAATGGTTCGCCGTCATGAATATAATACTCACGATTTTGTTCATAAGAATTTCGGATAAAATCATAACGATCTACAGAGCCTTCATCGATGATTTTTTCAGTTGTCATTAAATGATCTCTTTGGTCAGTTATATCAACCACTCTTGCGCCAGCTGCTACTGCATTTGCAGCCGCCCCACCAAATACGGATACATAGGTAAGGGGGTTAAATAAAGCATCACCTACAAGTCCAACTGCATCTCTGGGTGAGCTAGGCCCAAAAAAGGGTAATACCAGATAATTTCCTGAGGGTACTCCCCAGTAGCCAAGTGTTTGACCAAAGTCTTCTTTATGCTTTGGTAAATTAATCATATCGGCTACATCAATAAAACCAGCAACTCCGGCAGTGGTATTAATTAAGAAACGACTTGCATCCATGCCAGTTTGTGTGACTTTAAATTGAAGTAAATCATTTATTGTTACACCAACATCGTTAATATTACTGAAAAAATTAGTGATTCCTTCATTAACAAATTCCGGGGTTATCCAGTCATAGCCTTGCGCCAAGGGTTTGATAACAGCTTTGTCAAGATGATCATTAAAAGTTTGAGTGCCGTGGTTCCAGCCTGTCCAAGGATCACTGTGATCATCGGGTGTTGTTGCCGTTGATGCACAGCCGGCCAGCGTAATTGAAATCACTAGGCTGCTGAATATTAGAGGATTCTGGAAGGTTGTGCATTTCATACTCATGATTAATCTTTTCCTGGTGTATTAGTGGTCTAACAATAAAGAATTCGGTATTAAGTTTTGTTAGCCACCCAATCAATATTTAGGGTAAAACTGCTATTTTAATTTGTTCAACAACAAATGGTGAGTAATTCCCCCAAAATTGCTGAATAAAAGCTAGTACATTATACTGGGTTAAATTATTAAGAGTTGCTTATTAGCTACTTTTTATATGTGATTACCATAAAGAAAATTTTTAAGAACAATTATAACTTTACCCAGTTCAATTTTTTAATTCATTGATATTACTGACTACCATGCCAATTTTTATAGTTTTTAATCTTGCCCTATGTTTTATAGTGCAAAACGCAAGTTCAATCCAAACTTATTTGCTTAAGCCAATATTGATTTATATTGGATTGTCTTTTGCTATTATCAGTTTTTTTGGAATTATGATCAAGAAGATGTCAATTATAAACTGGTATGATGTTTTTTCCAGTAGTGCGTTGATACTTTGGCTTGCCTATTGGAAGCCCTTGTTTACAGATGATTCTCCGATATTTTTTTACTACCCGCTTTATTTTGCGATGATGACGGCTTTTGTCTCGTTATTTTTTATTAGTCAGCGTGATAAAATTGATGATCAAAGTCTGCATTTTATGCAGAATTTTTCGAAGAAAAGGTTTGTACATCCTTCCTTTATGATGCTTTTTGTATTGATCAGCTTACAGTTTCATGAGAATTTTATGTTGTATCCAACGTTGATGACGCTTCTTATTTTAAGGTTTGCACTGGAAAAAGTGCTAAAGACCAACTAATTACACCTTAATTTACAAGACTCGTCATAGCTAAATTACCCCTTTTTTTTGATTCAAGTGTGATGATAGTTCGTTTTTCCTGATTTGATTTTTGTATTCTTTTTCTTGGTTTCTTGAGGTTTGTAAGTCACCTTAACAGGTTTACTTTTAGTTGTTTTTTTATGCTTTGCTAAATGAGTATTTTTCTTGAGGTGATTAATGCTATGACTATGTGTACTTTTACTAACTGATCGGTGATGGACTTTATAGTTACTTCCATTATCATTTGAACCTAAGGACGTAGGAGCCATATTACCACAGCCCAGTTGATAAGGCGGAATGCCGGCAGAGTTGGTTGACATTGTGCTGATGTTTTTGGCAGGATAAGGATTAAATTTGTTTGCAAAACCATTATTCATCATAGTAATCATTAATTGATAACGTTCTGCACTTGTCATTCCTCCTAATATTACACCAATCAATCGCTTGCCATTTTGGCTGGCTACAGAGATAAGATTATAGCCGGAACCGCAGGTGAATCCTGTTTTCATCCCTTCCGCACCTGGATAGCTGGCGGTAAATTTATTAATACCACGAAGTTCTCTGCCTTTAAAATTAAAACTGTGTGAAGAAAAATAAGGGTAGTAGTTTGGGAAATTTCTTTGTGTCTTCCAAGCAAGTATTGCCATGTCTCGTGATGTGGTCACTTGCCATTGATGTGGAAGTCCTGTCGCGTTCATGAAGTGGCTATCATACATGCCGAGTTCATGAGCCTTTGTTGTCATCTTAACGGCGAAGCTCTCTTCTGTTCCACCAAGATGTTCAGCCAAAACTACAGCAGCATCATTAGCAGAACGTGTAATCAGTGCTAAAACAGCATCTTTAACAGTTAACGTTTCTCCTTGTCTTAATCCTAACTTGCTATTGGGTTGACGCGATGCATGCTGAGAAGCTGTTAAGGTGTCATAGATATGAATTTTTCCGGATTGTAAGGCATCAAAAGTCATGTAAAGTGTCATAACTTTTGTGAGTGAAGCTGGATACCATGAATGTGTTGCATTGACATCGTGCAACACACTTCCATTTTCTGCATCGATGATTATTTCTGCATGCTGTCCATAACTTAATTCTGATACTAATAACAAGAGGGTAGGTATTAAAAAAAGTAGTATCGATTTCACAGTATTCATTTAAGAAGTGGACTCAAGTTGATTAAGGGTTAGGGGGGTCAATTGATGATGGTAAGGAAAGCTTTAAACCATTTATTTATTAAAATGCAATTATCTAATGCATATTTTTTAATTACAAATTGAGTAAGTTGAAGAATAACTTAGCCAATAAAAAATAATTACACTTCAAGTGGATAAATTATTTTAGTATTAATATACTATCAAACGAAAAAGATAGATAAAAATTATATTTTAAACAGCAAGCATTTAATTAATTCTTAATTAAAGGGAGTTTTAAATTCTTGATGCAGTTATAGGGCGGCTTTCCTTGGCAAATTCCCCAAAAGCTTCCGTATGATCCTTCTTCTTTGGATTTCCAATCTTCTGAAAAAGCTTCAAATACAACGCCAGACCATTTATTTTGACTCAGTTTTTTAAAAGTTGATTCGACAACTATTTTTTGATTTTTATTACTTGCAATCCCACAATTTTGTCCTGATTTAATATTTGTTTCTGAGCCATCTTTTGGTCCATTGGGCCAGCCAAACTCAGTCATAATAATTTCTTTATCAGGATAAGTTTTGTGTACGTCTTCAAGTCGTGCAATATGGAAATCAGATGCTTTTTCTGCAGGGGTGCAAGAATGAGTCTCGGAAAATTTGTTTTCCCACCAAGGAAAAATATTAATGCCAATCCAATCAACTTTGGAGGTAAAGCTGTTTTTCTCGCAGACCTTGGAGCGGTTACACCACTCCCACCAGGTATCTATTGATGTAATAGGTTGTGATACGCCTGCTTGCCGTAAACTATCAATACACCGAATTATTTCACTGTCAAAAGCATAAGCATGGCGTGTTCTAACTTCTGAACCGCAGCTCAATTTTATGATGGTTTTAGGAAAGGCCTTTGCAACTTCAATGCCTTTGGTGATTGATTGGGAGTTAATGGCCAGATCATGATCAAGCCAAATAATGGCAATGACTTTAATGTGTTTAGCTTCTGCTGCGGTAAATATATTATCTAAACCGTTAAGTACCCCATAAGTCATAATGCAGCGAATGGGCGTATTTTTGATTAGCTTATCTAGTAAAGTATTGATTAATTCTTTGGAAGGAGATGCACCATAATTTGGTGTAAGCTTGCCTACATAAGGACTAAATGCGGCGCATTGAAGCGTTTCTGGTTTGGGAGTTTTGTTTTGTTCACTCGCATACGAATGATGACCAAAACTTAATAGGCCGATATAAACCAGTAAATACAACAAATGCTTCATGAAACCCCTATTAATTAATTAACTAATTTATTGTCAATCTTTTACAACCTTGTTACATGATAGGCGATTTAGTGAGAGCTTGTGATATTTTTATGATCTAAATCTGATCAGATTTGATTCATAATTAAGAATTAGAAGGGAGCGCGTATACGTAATAATTTACTTATACGCGACAATAGTTATTTCCATTTTTAAAGCACAAATCATGCAAATGACAGATTTATACCTGACTGTTTAAATAATCTTCATAATTACCATTAAAATCTACAATACCGTTAGGCGTTAATTCGATAATACGTGTCGCTAATGAAGACACAAACTCTCGGTCATGACTTACAAAAATCAGGGTGCCTGGGTAATTTTCCAGAGCAGTATTGAGTGACTCAATAGATTCCATATCAAGATGGTTAGTCGGTTCATCCATCACCATGATATTGTTTTTCTGCAAAATCAGTTTGCCAAACAACATGCGGCCTTGTTCACCACCAGAAATAACTTTAACAGATTTATTGATGTCGTCAGCAGAGAATAATAAACGCCCTAAAGTGCCTCGAATGGCTTGGTCGTCATCGGATTCTTTGCGCCATTGACTCATCCAATCGATAAGTGTCATGTTTTCAGCAAAGTCTTCGGCATGATCTTGCGCAAAATAACCTACTTCAGAGTTCTCTGACCATTTTACGTCACCGGAGTCAGGGGTCAACTCGCCAACCAGTGTTCGTAATAAAGTAGATTTGCCAATACCGTTAGGACCAATAACGGCAACGCGCTCACCAACAGGAATCATTAAGTTCAGGTTTTTGAAGAGAGGCTCTGCTCCATAGCCTTTGCTTACGTTTTCAACTTCAAGTGCTAAGCGGTGTAGTTTTTTAGTCTGATCAAAGCGTAAAAATGGATTAACCCGACTGGAAGGTTTAACTTCATCCAATTTGATTTTATCTAATTGTTTGGCGCGAGAAGTGGCTTGTTTGGCTTTTGAAGCATTTGCCGAGAAGCGACTAACGAAGGTTTGAAGCTCAGCAATTTGAACTTTTTTCTTGGCATTTCCGGCTAGCAGGCGCTCACGAACTTCGGTAACCGCTATCATGTAGTCATCATAATTGCCTGGGTAAACGCGTAATTCACCATAATCCATATCAGCCATATGAGTACATACACTGTTTAAAAAATGACGATCATGCGAGATGATAACCATGGTGCAATTACGTTGATTTAAAATATCTTCAAGCCAACGGATAGTATTTATGTCCAAGTTGTTGGTCGGCTCATCAAGTAGCATGATGTCTGGATTGGAAAACAGTGCTTGTGCCAACAATACTCGTAACTTCCAGCCAGGAGCAACGGCACTCATCAATCCGGCATGTTGTTCCAGTGGGATGTCTAGTCCTAATAATATTTCACCAGCTCGAGACTCGGCTGTATAGCCGTTGTATTCGGCAAATACGGACTCAAGTTCGGCGGCATGCATATAGTCGTCTTCAGTTGCTTCCAGGTTTGCGTATATGGCATCACGTTCTGACATCGCTGCCCACATTTCTGCATGCCCCATCAGAACAACATCTAAAACTCGGTAGTCTTCATAGGCAAATTGATCCTGGCGTAAATTACCGAGTCGTTCATTTGGGCTGATGCTGACATTACCCGCTGATGGTTCTAAATCACCACTCAATATTTTCATGAAGGTTGATTTTCCGCAACCATTGGCGCCAATCAGGCCATAACGGTTGCCGTCACCAAATTTTACGGAGACGTTTTCAAACAAGGGTTTAGCACCAAATTGCATGGTGATGTTAGCTGTAGAAATCAAAGTATTGTTCTCAAGGGTAAAGGTAAAAAATTAATAATTAATAATTAAGCCATACTTCTGGCACGATGTGAGCGGTGTGATGATCGTCACTGACCCAAATCTGTCCATCTTGAAGGCTGATTTGTAATTGCATGGCACGTTTAACGAGCATGGCAAGTTGATCGGTTGAAGATTTAGGTAGATTTATGACGGTCAAATTACTAAATCGTTTCAATTTCGGTTCTAGTTGTTTCCACCAAACAGTATTGCGTCCACCATAAGTATAAAGGATAACTTTATCTGCCCGACTGGATGCTTTGCGTATGCGCTTTTCATCCGGCATGCCGACATCTATCCATAGTGATATATCATCGGTTAAGCTTTTTTGCCAGATATCAGGTTCGTCGTCAGCACTCAGGCCTTTTGTGAATTGCAAATGTTCATGGGCGTTTAAAATAAAAGCAAGTAAACGTATCATCATACGTTCTTCAGTTTCGGAAGGGTGTAAGGCAATAGTCAAGTTATGGGGCTGGTAATAGCTTCTGTCAATATCCGCTATCTGACAGTCTGCTTTAAAAATGGTGGATTTAAGCGCCATTGAATGTTTACTTGCCAATTGTTTAATTTGGGTATTTTAACAGATTTTACAGTCTGAGTATTTTGTCGCGATGCTTTAGGAGCAATTTATCGCCTATTTACTTGGGTTACGACTGTAATTATTTTAAATAGTTGGCTAATGTTCGGTTACTATATGCATGACATACGCAATCAGCGAACGACTAAAAGTAAACTTTTAAACCGCTCAGCATGATCAATATTTACTAAAATCAGGAGATTATATGCTTAATAAAGTTACTTTGATTGGAAGATTGGGTGCTGATCCAGAAGTTCGTTATATGCCAACGGGCGGTGCTGTAGCAAATATAACATTAGCAACTAATTTTAGGTGGAAAGATAAAGCTGGTGAAAAAAAAGAATCAACGGAATGGCATAGAGTTGTTTTTTTTAATCGGTTGGCTGAAATAGCCGGTGAATACTTAAAAAAAGGCGGCCAAGTATACGTTGAAGGACGATTGCAAACCCGTAAATGGCAAGGTCAGGATGGCCAAGATCGTTACACGACTGAAATTATTGCGACAGAAATGCATATGTTGGACAGTCGAAGTGGTGGTACTGCCAATTTTGGTGGTGATCAAGCAGTCTCCTCTACCGAGCATTCTACTTCCTCTTCAAAACCGGCCTATCAATCCAAGCAACCCGCTCAATCAAGCAGCGCTGGCTCTATGGCGCCACCACCGCCATCTTATGAAGATTTTGATGATGATATCCCGTTTTAGAGGTCACACTTTAATATTGGATGTTATGTTTTTCACGTTTATGACTAAATTTCAACTAGTTAGTCAGATGATATAAGGCTATTTATTACTTGTTATGTTAATTAAACGACTTATTTTAATGAGTTCATTGTCTGTTTTTATGGTGGGCTGCTCTTCTTTTTATGGTTCACAGCCTCCAGCTCCGGTTTATGGTAATGGAAATGGAACAACTGTTTACAATAAAACAACGCCTAGCTTGCCTAAGAAAAAAAAATCCAAACCAGTAAAACCTAAAGAAATAAGTGAAAGTTCTTCTGATATTGTTAAAACCAAGCCGTTAGAGCCGTCTGTGTCAAAACCGGCGACTATAGAATCATTGGAGCCGGAGCCTTTAACCCCGGAACAAGAACAACAATCGCTTGATTCTTTGGCTCAAGAATCCGCTTCTACCGATGCCGAAGCAAACTCAACATTACAAGCCCCGTCTGTTCCTATTAAAGGAATTGAATCCTTGAGTTCGGTTCCAGTAACGTTGGCACCCAAACCCCTAGCTTTTGAGCCATTAGAAAAGTTTGCACCTTTATCACCAGCGGTCAGTGCACTGGCTTTAGCTGCTAATGAAAACAGTCAGTCAGGAAATATTGAGTCAGCAACTACAACTATTGAACGTGCAATCAGGATAGAACCTCGAAATGCAACGTTATATTACAAGTTGGCTTTATTAAGGTTAAAACAGTCTAAGCCTCGCTTGGCAGAAGATCTTGCAAAGAAAGCTGCTTTATTAGCATCCAATGATACCCAGATAAAAAAACACAGTTGGTTATTAGTTGCTAGAGCACGTGAACTTCAGGGAGATTTTGATGGTGGTAAGGAAGCTCGGGCTAAGGCAGGCATGTTTTAACAGTGTATATTCGTTTAGTTTTTGCTGTGTTTTTTAGTCTGCCAAGGGTGTTATTTTCCTTTTAAAGTGGTTAAATCAAGACTACCCGCACCGCTTGTGTCTGTGTAATAATAATCATATTAGTCAGTCGGCTTTTTTCTAACCTAAAGGTAATAATAATGGATGAGAACAAAAAGAAAGCACTAGGTGCAGCACTGATGCAAATCGAGAAGCAGTTTGGCAAAGGCTCAGTTATGCGCATGGGCGATGTGGCTGCTTCCCGGGATATCGATGTAGTTTCAACAGGCTCTTTAGGGTTAGATATTGCTCTTGGTTGCGGCGGTCTGCCACGCGGTCGAGTTGTTGAAATTTATGGTCCGGAATCATCCGGTAAAACTACGCTGACTCTGCAAGTCATTGCCGAAATGCAAAAGCTTGGTGGAACTGCAGCATTCGTTGATGCAGAGCATGCTCTGGATCCTGGGTACGCAGAAAAAATTGGCGTTAATGTCGATGAGTTGCTGGTTTCTCAGCCCGATACCGGTGAGCAAGCCTTGGAAATTACTGATATGTTGGTGCGTTCCGGAGCAGTTGACGTAGTAGTAATTGATTCGGTTGCAGCCTTAACACCTAAAGCCGAGATTGAAGGTGATATGGGTGATTCCCATATGGGTTTGCAAGCACGCTTAATGTCACAGGCCTTAAGAAAATTAACTGGCAATATCAAACGCTCCAACACGCTGGTTATTTTTATTAATCAGATCAGAATGAAAATCGGGGTTATGTTTGGTAGTCCTGAAACCACAACAGGTGGTAATGCGCTTAAGTTTTATGCTTCGGTGCGTCTGGATATTCGTCGCATTGGTTCAGTAAAAAAAGGTGACGAAGTTATTGGTAACGAAACACGGGTAAAAGTCGTTAAGAATAAAGTAGCCCCCCCTTTCAGGCAAGCTGAGTTCGAAATTTTATACGGAGAAGGTATTTCTTTTCTGGGTGAAATAGTTGATCTGGGTGTGAGTTACGGATTTATTCAAAAAGCAGGGTCTTGGTATAGTTATGGTGATGAAAAAATCGGCCAAGGCAAAGATAATGTTAAAGCGTTTCTTAAAGAACATCCCGAAAAAGCAAAAGAAATTGAAGTTAAGATAAGGGCAGAGGCTTTTAGCAAGCTACATCCTGTTATTGATGTCCCTGAAATTGATGATATTTAATCAGTTGTAATTTATTCCTCTATAGTAAATGAATGAAAAATCAGAGGGATACAATTCCCGTGCTGTTGAAATAAAACAATTCTGTATTAGATTATTGGCGACTAGAGAGCATAGCCAAAAAGAATTACTAACTAAATCACTGGCAAAAGGATTTGACAAAGATGATATTCTTGCCGTTATTGAAGATATAACCCAGCAAGGTTGGCAAAGTAATTCAAGATACGCTGAAAGCTATGCTCGCTATCGTATTCAAAAAGGTTACGGTCCTATTTGGATTACTTATGAGCTAAAGAATAAAGGGGTTGATGCCTTTAATCTTGATAAGGTAGTATTGATAACTGCGGGTAGTTGGATGGACTTGCTTGAGCAAGTTTATATTAAAAAATATGGCAGCGATTCGATGTTGGATCGTAAAGAATGGGCAAAGCGCAGCCGCTTTTTAGTTCATCGCGGCTTTTCAGGCGCTATGATTAGCTCTTTGTTGGATCATTTGAATATTAAATTGTAGGGTATGTTTAGATACCTATTTTAAAATTACTTATTAACATGAAAAAAATGACTAGCGCTGAATTGCGCACCGCCTTCCTGGAGTTTTTCCAACAGCGTGGGCATTCCATAGAGGCATCAAGTTCTCTAGTACCTGAAAATGATCCAACGTTATTATTCACTAATGCCGGCATGGTTCAATTTAAAGATTTGTTTTTAGGTAGAGAGCAACGTGAATACAACAAAGCTGTCACTACTCAACGCTGTGTTCGAGCGGGTGGAAAGCATAACGATCTCGAAAATGTTGGTTATACAGCAAGACACCATACTTTTTTTGAAATGCTGGGTAATTTTAGTTTTGGTGATTATTTTAAAAAAGAAGCGATTCATTATGCTTGGGATTTTTTAACCAAAGAGCTTGAAATTCCTGCCGGTAAGTTATGGGTTACTGTTTTTGAAGAGGATTTGGAAGCTGAACATATTTGGCTTAATGATGTGGGTGTGTCTCCGGATCGACTCTCAAAAATAGGCGCTAAAGATAATTTTTGGTCTATGGGTGATGTCGGTCCTTGCGGACCTTGTACTGAAATATTCTACGATCATGGTGAAGATATTCCGGGTGGTCCTCCGGGAACTCCAGAAGAGGATGGTGATAGGTATATTGAAGTCTGGAACTTGGTATTCATGCAATATGATCGTGCTGCCGACGGTACTTTAACACCGTTGCCTAAACCGTCTGTTGATACGGGTATGGGCTTGGAGCGAATTAGTGCGGTTTTACAGGGCGTTCACAATAATTATGAAATTGATTTGTTTCAATCGGTTTTAAAAGCGGCTGCTGATATTGTTGGCACAACTGATTTAAGCCAAAGTTCGTTACGCGTCATTGCAGATCATATCCGTTCCTGTGCTTTTTTGATAGCGGATGGTGTTATGCCCTCCAATGAGGGAAGAGGTTATGTGCTTCGTCGAATCATTCGGCGTGCAATTAGGCATGGTTATCGCTTGGGCATTCAAGGCGTTTTCTTTTATAAACTGGTTTCACCTTTGGTTAATGAGATGGGCGAAGCTTTTCCTGAACTTAAAGCCGCTCAGGCTCAAGTTGAAAGGGTGTTAAAAAAAGAAGAAGAGCGTTTTGCTGAAACTTTAGGGCAAGGAATGAAAATTCTTGAAGCTTGTGTAGCAAAAATGCACGGCTCGGTTATCCCTGGAGAAACTGTATTTCAGCTTTATGATACCTATGGTTTTCCTGTTGATTTAACGGCTGATTTTGCACGTGAAAATAACTTGACTGTCGATCATGCCGGGTTTGAAGTGGCTATGTCGGCACAACGAGATAGAGCCCGTTCTGCGAGTAGTTTTAGTGCTGAATACAGTCAGGACATAAAGCTGGATAGTCAGACTGAATTTACGGGCTATGATTGTCTGGATGATCAGGCACATATTATTGCATTGTTTAGTCAAGGTCAGCCTGTAGAAAACTTACAAGCTGGGTCAGAAGGTTTGATTGTTTTAGATAAAACGCCTTTTTATGCAGAGTCAGGCGGACAAGTTGGCGATTGTGGTCACATAATAGCGGCTGGCGCCGTATTTGAAGTGACCGATACCAAAAAACAGAGCGGTAATCTTTTTTTACATAAAGGTAAATTAATTTCCGGTTCCTTAAGTAAAGGTCAGACTTGTGATACTCATGTCAGTGCTGCCGACAGAAAAGCGACTGAGCTTAACCATTCCGCTACACATATTTTGCACGCTGCCTTACGGCAGATTTTAGGTGATCATGTTAATCAAAAAGGTTCATTGGTAAATGTCGAACGTTTACGCTTTGATTTTTCGCATTTTGAACCGGTAACCCCTGATCAAATTTTTACGCTTGAGCGCTTGGTAAACGAGCAGATTCGTTTAAATAATCCGGTTACTGCACAAACAATGGCCAAAGATTTGGCTGTACAAGCAGGAGCAATGGCTTTATTTGGCGAAAAATATGGCGCTGAAGTCAGGGTTTTAAAAATAGGTGATTTTTCCACAGAATTGTGTGGTGGTACTCATGTTGAAAGAGCAGGAGATATCGGTTGCTTTAAAATAATATCTGAGACCGGTGTCGCCGCAGGTGTCAGGCGTATTGAAGCGGTTACGGGTTCTGGTTGTATTGAATGGATAGCGGGTCGTGATAAAGCTTTGAGTAGTATCGCGGGCTTGTTAAAAAGCTCAACCGATAAAGCGGCTGAAAAAGTAGAGCAAGTACTTGAAAAAATCAGAACTCTGGAGAAGCAAATTGAACGTCTGAACTCAAAGTTGGCTAGTTCCGCAGGTGATGAGCTCAGTGCTCAAGCAATTGATGTTGCAGGCGTTAAGGTTTTGGCAGTTAAGCTTAATGATGTCGATAGTAAATCATTACGTGATCTTGCCGATCAGGTTAAAAACAAGTTGGGTAGTTGTGCGATCGTTTTGTCGATTGTTGATGATGGCAAAGTTAGCTTGATAGCGGTAGTTTCAAAGGATCGTGTCGGGCAAATAAAAGCCGGCGAACTGGTTAATTTTGTCGCAACTCAAGTTGGCGGTAAAGGTGGTGGAAAACCCGATTTAGCAATGGCCGGTGGAAATGATTCCTCTGGATTGGCTGGGGCTTTGGCGGCAGTTCCTGCTTGGATCCAGGCGCGCTTAGACGCTTAATATAGGTTTTATTGAATGGCATTATATGTATTTAAATTTGGAGGCACTTCGGTAGGTTCAGTAGAGCGTATCAAAGTAGTTGCTGAGAAAGTAAAAAAAGCCCATGAATTGGGTGATCAAATTATTGTAGTATTGTCTGCCATGAGCGGCGAAACCAATCGGCTGATTGCATTGGCAAAAGAAATACAGACGCAACCTACAGAACGGGAAATGGATGTTTTAATTTCTACTGGCGAACAGGTTACCGTCGCTTTATTAAGTATGGCCTTGCATGAACTAGGTTGTGAGGCTATTTCCTATACGGGAGCGCAAGTTAAAATATTGACTGACAGCACATTTACTAAAGCCAGAATACACGAAATTGAAGATACAAAAATTCGCGCTGATCTTAATTCAGGTAAGGTTGTTGTTGTTGCCGGTTTTCAGGGAGTTGATGATAACGGTAATATTACAACCCTAGGGCGGGGCGGTTCGGATACCACAGCGGTTGCTTTAGCAGCCGCATTAAAAGCCGACGAATGTCATATTTATACCGATGTCGATGGTGTTTACACCACCGATCCGAGGGTTGAACCAAAAGCCCGCAGGCTCAATCAAATAACATTTGAAGAAATGCTGGAAATGGCCAGTTTAGGTTCAAAGGTTTTACAAATCAGATCGGTAGAATTTGCCGGCAAATATAATGTTGCGTTACGCGTATTATCGTCATTTAAAGAAGGGTGCGGCACACTTATCACCTACGAGGAATCACAAATGGAAAGTGCTTTAATTTCAGGCATCGCCTTTAATCGAGATGAGGCAAAACTAACAATAACCGGTGTGCCTGATTTACCCGGTGTTGCCTATAAAATTCTTGGGCCGGTTGCTGATTCCAATATTGAAGTGGATATGATAATCCAGAATATTGCGGACGATAAAACGACGGATTTTACCTTCACTGTTCATCGTAATGATTACGAGCAAGCAAAATCAATTCTGGAAAAAACTTGTGTTGAACTGGGCGCAAGAAAAGTAACTGGTGATAATACGATTGTGAAAGTATCTATCGTGGGTGTTGGTATGCGTTCTCATGCAGGCATTGCCAGCACTATGTTTAAAACCTTAGCGTCTGAGGGTATCAATATTCGTATGATAGCAACATCAGAAATAAAGATTTCTGTAGTTGTCGATGAAAAATATATGGAGCTTGCAGTTAGAGCTTTGCATGCTGCATTTGAATTGGATAAAGTGACCGAAGAGGTTTAGTGGCCATACTTAATGCCATTAGAGGTACATTGTAAAAGAGCATTATTATTAGCTTGGTGGATTATATAGTCAACCAGTATTATGTAGTTGCTTGAGTTATGCTTGGCTAAAGTTTTAAATCAAGAAATGGTATCGAACAGTTACATGAAATTAATTTATAATTGTTATAAGGTTCAAGTAAAGCACGATTTAATTCATTAATTAATAACTCTAAGGTGATAAATATGTCAGAGATAGTTGGTACGACAGCGGGTGAGATCTGGGAATTTCTTGATAAAAACGGGCCGATTAGTACATCCAAGTTGGTCAAGGAAATTAAAGTGGACGAGAAAAATGTCCAGCGTGGTATTGGTTGGTTAGCTCAAGAAGGTAAAGTTTGTATTGAGATAATCAATCGTGCAGAAACAATATCGTTGATATAAAGAAAGCTTATTACACAATAATATTGACTGCCAACCCTCATTAGTAAAATTTGGATAGGAGTTTTAGTGCTGTAAAAGTGCTAAGATTCCTATTGAGCATCAGATAAAAATTCCTTAAGTGCAGTATTAATTCACTGTTAGTTAATATCGTAATACATGCGAAAGGTAATTATTTTTCCAAAGCAATAGTTAATAAGTCATTGATTTTTTAATCTAAACAAAATTTAATTGTTTTCTGACTGCCTCTGGTATTTATTCAAAATCTTTTTGAATGCGTGCGGGTAGCATGACTGTCTTAACGCCGGCTTCAGCAAAAGTAGCCATTTCATTTAAAAAAATAACAGCTGATTGCAATAATGGATAGGCTAGGGCAATACCAGAACCTTCTCCTAAGCGTAAGTCCATATTGAGTATTGCCCTAGCGTTAAAGTAGACTAACAAAGCTTGGTGGCCTTGTTCATTGGAAACATGGCTAAATACGCAGTAAGCAAGTACTTGGGGATATAGTTTGTAAGCCACTAATAAAGCGGTGCTGGCTATGAAACCATCAACCATAATAAGCATTCCAACTTCAGCGGCTTTAAGATAGGCGCCAACCATCATGGCAATTTCATAACCCCCAAAAGTAGCCAAGACATCTAATGGTGTTGACAGGTTTTCATGATTGTTTAGCGCTTGTTGTAATACGTTTAGTTTGTGTCGTAGTTGTTCATCATTTAAACCTGTTCCTCTACCTACACATTGATCTAATGGAAGATTAGTTAAACAATGCATGAGTAACGCAGCAGATGAGGTATTACCGATACCCATCTCACCAAAGCCGATACAGTTACATTCCGTTTTATATTGTTCTAAAACCAATTCTGCACCGGCTTGGACGGCTTTAATACAAGCCTTTCCAGACATTGCCTGATATGTTAAAAAATTGTGAGTGCCTTTATCAATTTTTGCATCAATCAGCTTTGGGTGATAAGGTAAATCGGCATTTACGCCGGCATCAACAATCAATAATTCCAGTTGATGTTGTCGTGCAAATACACTGATTGCAGCACCACCAGATAAAAAGTTGCCTATCATTTGTGAAGTAACAATTTGTGGATAGGCGCTGATACCGGCTTCAACAATACCGTGATCACCTGCAAAAATAAGAATTGTGGGCTTATTTAAGCGAGGTGTCAGTGTGTTTTGGCACAGCCCGATTTGAAGAGCCAGCACTTCGAGTTGACCTAATGCGCCCAAGGGTTTGGTTTTTTGATCAATTTTGGCTTGTAATAATAAACGCAGTTTTTCAGAGGGTGCAGAGATGACAAAATTTAAGGGCACGGCGTGTTCCAAGTGTTTTCATAGAGCAGAGTGTTAAGGTCTTTACGATATTCCCAATGTTGTTCTTCCAACATAGGTTTATCGTAAAATTTATCGACGTGCCCCATGCATAAAATAGCGATGGGTTGACTATCTTCAGGCATATTTAATAACACTTTTAAAGCATTGGGATCAAACATGGATACCCAGCCTAAACCTAAACCTTCCGCACGAGCTGCCAGCCACATGTTTTGTATCGCGCAGGACAAAGAAGCAAAATCCATGTCCGGCATCGTACGCCTACCAAAAATGTATTGCTCTCGTCCCCCACATAAAGCAGCTATCAGGATAACGGGACATTCCATTATGCCCTCGACTTTTAGCTTCATAAACTCGTCTTCCCGCTCATTTAAAGCTTCGGCTGTACTGACTCTTTCTTGCTCGACAAGATCATGAATGGCGACACGTAAGTTCGGGGAGCTAATCCGAATAAATCGCCATGGCTGCATAAAGCCCACACTCGGTGCATGATGAGCGGCATCGAGTAGACGGGTTAAAACATCGGAAGCAATAGGCTTTGACAAAAAATGCCGCATATCACGGCGCTCATATATTGCCCTATAGATAGCAGCTCTTTCTGCGTCAGAGTAAAAGTTTTCGGGCATGATTTAGAGTTGATTAAATAAAGGGGGGAGCATAATGCTCGAGGCTTTTGCAAGCAAATTTGGATCTTTAACGTCTGTATTGGTGTGATTATACTAATAATTTGCTAGAGATAAGCTGATCAACTTGTTAATAACTATACGATTTCAATTGATCAGCCGTTCTGGTATTAATCTAAAAATATAAAATCGTCTTTTCCTACGCCACATTCAGGACAAAGCCAATCATCGGGTACATCTGCCCATAACGTTCCGGGTGCAATACCTGATTCCTCATCACCTTCTTCTTCATCGTAAATATGGTCGCAAACATCGCATACATATTTTTTAAAATCTGCCATTAGTATTTCTCAAGGTTAATAGTAAGTTAAACTCTACACATCGCAAAGCTGAGCTGAATATAACAGCTTTATAGTAATTTTCAATGTTATTTAAAAGGCAAATAAGAGGCAGCGTTTTTTTTGTATTGCTCCATTGCTTTTTGTTCATCTAGTACAAAGTTATCAATCGCTTTTGCAAAACGACTGTCTCTTAGCCAATGTGCTGAATAAGTGGTGACTGGTTCAAAACCACGCGCAATTTTGTGCTCTCCTTGAGCGCCGGAATCAAAACGTTGTAAACCCTTTTCAATGCAATAATCCAGTCCTTGGTAATAGCAAGTTTCAAAATGCAGGCTATTGTATTCGTCATAACACCCCCAATACCGACCATATAAAGTATCCGCACCAATAAAGCTTAGCGCCGCAGCAACAGGTTTATCATCTTTAAAGGCAAGTACCAGCAAAAGCTGTTCGCCCATAGTCGCGGCTATCTGTTCAAAAAAGGTCAAATTTAAATACGGTTGTGAGCCTTTTTTTAAATAAGTCATGGAGTAAAAATCATAAAATATCTGCCATTGCAAGGCACTGACTTCATTACCATTAATCCGTGATAAATGAATACCCTGTTCGTTAACCCGGCGACGTTCTCGTTTAATCATCTTACGTTTGCTGGCACTTAGCGTTTGCATAAAACCATCAAAATCTTGATAAGCCTTATTGAACCACTGAAATTGCACGCCTACACGTATACTTAACGGTAGTGATTTAAATAACTCAACTTGCGGCATGGTAGGGAACAGGCAATGCCATGAGGAAATATTATGATGCTCTGAAAGTTGTTTAATAAACGTAAATAATAATTGCGTAACTTCCAGTGGATCGAAAGATTTTTTAATGATAATTCTAGAGCCCTGGCAAGGCGTCAGCGGAATCGCTGTTAACAACTTTGGGTAATAATCAATTCCGTGTTGTTGATAAGCTTGCGCCCATTGATGATCAAAAACGTATTCACCCCAAGAATGTTCCTTGAGATACAAGGGCATAAAAGCAACTAACGCTTCATCCTTAAAAACCAATAAATGTGCAGGTATCCAACCTGTTTGCTGACAAACTGAGCCACTTTTCTCCAGCGCCAATAAAAACTCATGACGCATAAATGGGTAAGCCTCACCCGCAAGTTGATTCCAGGTAGAACCATCAACTTGAGCTATGCTATTGATTTGTTTTATGTCCATTAAACTACCTGGCTTATGATCAAGTCCGATAATCATAGCCTCTCCAATTAAACAGACGTAAATTACATGTGATTTTGATCATAGCATATTCAATTACAATATTTCTAATTCAAGTGTGTGCTTACAAAAGTGATAGGCCTCGTTAATGGAGTGAGAACGTTTGCTATAATGTGAAAATGAAACCGGAGCATGATATTTTTTAAAAAACTAAAATAGAGTAGGTGGTCTGTATGTTTAAAAGAACTTTGTTAGCCTTAGTTATGTTGTCGTCAGCTATTTCTGCGGCTAATGCGGGTAATATTTCAAATGGTATTTGGTCGCCAGTTGCTTGCGGTACTCAACCAGTCTCTCCGGTTGTTGATCAAAATAGTGTTGAGGCTTACAACAAAAGTATTACAGCGATTAATGAATGGCAGCGTAAAGCCAATGACTTTATGACCTGTTTGATTAATGAGGCCAATGCCGATAATGCGTTAATTGCCAAGACGGCAAATGAAGAACAGGCTCAATTTAGGCGTTTAATAGATAAGGTAAAAATAGATAGCCTCCAGGAAGGCTATCTAAGTTTTATTTTACGTATTTATTAACAACGAATTGACCACCCGACATAACCAAATCAGGATATTCGAGTAATTTAAATCTTTCAATAGGATTACCTTTTACTGCAATAATATCTGCAGGTGCTCCGGCGACAAGAGTTCCAAGCTTTGGAATGCCCAGGTTTTTTCCAGCTTCGGAAGTGACTGATTTAAAGACATTCAGTACGTCAGGAAAGTCAATGGAATCACCACTGGTTAAATGCAATATCATATGCATTTCTTCGCCATTGATACCCCAAGGTACATTGTCATGAGCTACTTCAGAGCCATAGATGAATTTAGCGCCTTTACTGGCCAAACTCATTGTATTGGAATGAATACCCTTAAAAGTAGTAGTATTAACGCAAGATGATAAAGTATCAATTGTGGTTACAAAAGTAACCTTTTCATTCACTGCAAGTTGTAGTAAATCTTCTCTGATTTCAGCGCAAGGCATGTGGGCTAATTCATCTACACCGCCTAATACAGCTCGTTCAAAGCCAATATTTTCTCCGACATGAGCAATAACTCTTTTTTGTAGGGCATGTGCTTGACTTACAATTGCCTGGACAGTTTCTAAAGAAAGCAGATTCCATGGTGTTTCGGGTACCGGACCATCGTGAGGTTGCATCCAAGGTGCGCCGGTTTCTCCGCCTGGCTCTAGAGCAATTTTGATCGCCGTTGCTCCGCCCGCCACCAGATCCTTTACAGCTTGTTGAGCTTCAGCGGGGGAGTTAACTGGGAGGCCAATTTTGTCATAGCCGCCATTGCCGCCACCGAATATATTAAGCGGGTAGCCACCGGGTGCTTGAAGGATAGGACCCACACTTAATAATCTTAGCTTGCCGTTTCCACCTTCAGGTTTCATCAATGGGCCGCCAGTATCTTGTACCGTAGTGATACCATGCTCTAACACAGTATCTTTACGAACATTTTGGAAGGTAACATGCGCGTGTGACTCAATAAAACCCGGTAAGATTGTTGAATTACCTAAATTGATTTTTGTTTTACATGAACCGTTCAAATTAGCGGCCTTACCTACTTTTTTGACTTTATTGCCTTCGATTAAAACGGCTATTTTTCCTTCTGTAACAGTAGTTCCATTAAATAATCGATTGGCAGTTATTAATTTACATGTGGGTGGGGTTGTAGTGTGAGCAGCTGCAGAAAAGCTGATGCTTTGGCATAGACCTATTGCAAGCATTAAGCTTGTAGGTTTAAGTAATTGACGTTTAATTCTCATTGACTTCCCTAAATGTTTTTTTAAATTGAAATTTTATAATTTGCTTACCAAGGGTATTTAATACAATTAAGTTAACTGTATATTTACTTTGGTAATCTTTTTAAGTTTGAGCCAGAAAACTAAGACAAAATAAGTCAGATTAAACTGGATCAGTGACTAGTTAAGCAAAAATTAAGCCATAAAACATAACGTTGCCTATTAATAGCCTGATTAGTCTTTAGTAATTTAAAAATAACAGAGGTAAATTTAGCAGTTTTATAAGTAGATTGGTGGTTGGCGCTCAGTAATATAAAGCTTTAACAGAGATAATTATGGGGTTTTATTGAACGCAAATAATCATCGCCCGGAAAAATAAAATCAAGGGTTGTCTTTTTATTTTTTAATGGCTTTTAAGTTGATTAAGCAAAAAGTGTGTCATATGACACATCCACTGCGTGATATGACACACTTTTAAAAAATCTTTAGGTGGCTAGCGCCTTATAATTGAAGGGTTTTAGAATGCAAACTATTAATTTTAGCAATTTAGATGCCAAATGTAGCGGCATATTGTCGCGCGTCAATATGCCACATTTTCAGGCTCACCGTAAGTCGTTAAACTTTGCCTCAACTTGTTGCTGTACTTCAAACAACTCAAGTTATACCATCCTTCCTCTCGATAGTGCGGACTGCAAGCTTGGTCCGCATTTTTTTTAACCGAGGTTATTATGAAGCGTCGGCAAACATCAACCGATTATAATCCGCTCAATCAAATCGAACTGAGCAAAATAACGGCTATTCACGAAGCAGGTCATGCGGCAGCAATTTATCTGGGTAATAAACAAAAACAATTACCACCGGTTTATTTTCAAATTTTTATTAACAAACTGAATAGCGGCTTTAAGTTGGCTGTATGTTCATGTGGAATTGGCAATAGTTGCACTAAATGCTTTACAAAAATTGAAGGAGGGCGATTAATACATACCTTACCCTCATCAGTTGAGGCAGCGATCTGCGATTTCCCCGAAATACAAAAACAGGCTTATCAACTTGCATTTGAAGCAGATATTATTAACTTGTTAGTCGGACCTTTGGCAGAAGCAAATTATGTAGCACTGCGTGACGATGAGCCGATTAATCCACAATTAGTCAATCTTAATGCGCTGCATTATTATGGTGGATCGGGTGATTTAGAAACCATTAATGAGTATCTTGATTGCCTGGCAACTGATGGGACTTTCCGCGATAAAAAATTATCTGAATTATTTTTGGCAGCCTTTGAATTTATTAATAATAAGTCAAATTGGTTCGCCATTACGGCATTAGCGGATTACATTTTGGCGGGCAGTAACAGTAGGCTTGATTGTGAAGAAATCATGGCTGTTCTTGATAGTCATCACTTTATCACCAGAAAAAATAACTGGTGCTAATTGTTAGATCAAAAATATTGAATAAATAGTTAACTATTCATCAATGCCACAACAAAAGACGGAGAAGTTTATAACTTGTCATTAACGCTTGCTAAGCCTAATAAATTAGGGTCCTTAACCAAACTATAAACTTTGGTCTTCATAATAATTATCTCCGGCTCTATTGGCTTCAACTTATCACTTTGTAAAACTGGGATTGGGTTTTACAGTGCTTATAGATTTTGTTTAATAAATTTACAGAAGCCTTGCATTTCTTTTTAAAATGATTCGTTGTCAGTTTTTATAAAATAAATCTAAAAAAATAGCCTGATTAATGATTATATATTTTTGGCGTTTGACAAATGTCAGTTATATTTAACACATCTTTGTCTCTTTAATTAAGGGTATAACTAATTTAGTTTAGCGTAACTCAGGTTGTTATTGGGTTAAGGATTACTTCACTAGCGATAAAGATTTAAGGTAAAGAGATGTGCTAGCCTGCATATAATCTATATAATACAAAGCAATTTTTTCAATAATCACATACAGGTAAAGAAGGTAATGCGTAAGAATTTTTTAAATCTGGGTTTATTGGTATTGGCATTGTCTTCTATTTCAGCTAATGCTGAAATACTAGGTAAAGACGCCATACCTGCTCCAATATTGGATGAGTTTTACAAAAGACATCCAAATGCTGTTGATATTTCTGCAGAACAGAAAGTTCATTTTAAACAGAATTTATACGAAATATTTTTTAAAGATGGCAAAGATAAACCATTAGATATTGAATTGTATAGAAATAATGGACGTTTTTTTGTTAATGCCGATGATGTAACGACCTCAAATATGATGCCTTCTTTAGGCTATGATAATTTAAAAGCAACATTTGATGTCTATACTGTTAAAGAAGCATTATTAGTGGTCAATCCAAATGGTGTTGGCGAAGAATATGATTTAACGGTTAACGCATCCGGTAATGACTGGAGTGTTATAGTAGATTATAAAGGCAATATCACTCAAAAAGAACGTGATTAAACTCTAAAAACAAGCGCAAGCAAGGTTTTATTGCTTGAGTTTGCGCTTGTTTTTGCCAATAACACCTTTAAATAATATTAAAGCTGATATTAAACAATTTTTTTATAAGATAATAATTGAAAATATCCTAGCGTTTGCCAGAATAGCAAAAAGCCCATTAAAGCCTGGACAAAAATACCATAAAGAAATAAGGTAGTAAAAAGACTACAACAGACTCGCTTAAGCTTTTAGAAAAAATGGCTTGTTCATTGAATTTGATGAAAACAACAACTGGATATTACCATGGCAAAAAACAATAACAGACCCATTTCACCTCATTTGCAAGTCTACCGATTACCTTTAACCGGTATTATTTCAATTACCCATCGTATGACCGGCGTGATGTTATCAGTCGGTTTAATTCTTTTTGTTTTTATTATCTCTGCTCTCGCAGGTGGCTCAGCAAGCTATGCAGTCATGCAAGGTTATGCAAGCTATTGGCTGGTAAAATTGATCTATTGGGGCTTTATTTACGCACTGTTTTTTCATTTATGTCATGGTGTGCGACACTTGTGCTGGGATGCCGGTAAAAGTTTTGATCGTGAAACACTGAATCGTTACGCATTCATTGAGCTAGGTATTTCTTTGCTTCTTACCCTAAGTTCCCTCATTCTGTTTAAATAAAGGAAATTTTATGGAATATAGATCGCCTTTGGCTAATGTTAAGGGGTTAGGTTCTGCTAAAACAGGCACTTCTCATTGGTGGATGCAACGTGTCACTGCCGTAGCGTTGATTCCTTTGTCTTATTGGTTAATCATTTTTCTTCATTTGAGCTTAAATGCACCCTTTGAAGAAACACTAACCTGGCTGGAAGCTCCCTTAAATACAGTCTGTATTATCGCTTGGATACTTGCGGTTTTTTATCATGCTGCGATGGGTTTACAGGTGGTTATTGAAGACTATGTTGCCGCAGAGGGTAAGAAGATTATTGCCGTCTGGACGGTCAACTTAAGTTTTCTGATGTTAGCACTGGCAGCGTTAATTGCCGTGTTTCGTACACTATTAATAGGATAACTTATGTCGGCAGATTATAAAATTATTGAGCATGCTTATGATGTGGTTGTCGTAGGGGCAGGGGGGGCTGGTCTTAGAGCCACTTTTGGTATGGCCGAAAAAGGCTTAAAAACAGCGTGTTTGACTAAAGTGTTTCCTACCCGCAGTCATACAGTAGCCGCTCAAGGCGGTATTAGTGCTGCTTTGGGTAATATGGGCGAAGACGATTGGCGTTTTCATATGTACGATACCGTTAAAGGCTCTGACTGGTTGGGTGATCAAGATGCCATTGAATACATGTGTAGAGAAGCCATGGCAGCGGTTATCGAACTGGAACATTATGGCGTACCTTTTTCCAGAACAGCTGACGGTAAAATTTATCAACGTGCTTTTGGCGGCATGACCACACATTACGGTAAAGGCCAAGCGCAACGAACCTGTGCAGCGGCAGATAAAACCGGCCATGCGATATTACATACCTTGTATCAACAGGCCTTAAAACATAATGCCGAGTTTTTTGTTGAATACATCGTACTTGATTTAATCATGGAAAATGACGAATGCCGAGGTGTTCTGGCTTGGTGTCTTGATGATGGTTCATTGCATTTATTTAAAGCGCATGTCACTGTTTTAGCAACCGGCGGTTATGGTCGGAGTTATTTTTCTTGTACCTCTGCGCATACCGTTACCGGTGATGGCAATGCCATGGTTTTAAGGGCAGGTTTACCTTTACAAGATATGGAATTTATCCAGTTTCATCCAACTGGAATTTATGGCGCAGGCTGTCTAATTACAGAAGGGGTAAGAGGTGAGGGCGGTTATCTGACTAATTCAGAAGGTGAGCGTTTCATGGAAAGATATGCCCCACACGCCAAAGATTTAGCCTCGCGTGATGTTGTCAGTCGTGCCATGACCATTGAGATTCAAGAAGGGCGTGGTGTAGGCCCCTTAAAAGATCATATTTATTTGCACATTGAACATCTGGATCCGGCTATTATTCACGAACGTTTACCTGGTATTGCAGAAACCTCAAAGATTTTTGCCGGAATTGATGTTACCAAAGATCCGATTCCCGTTCTACCCACGGTACATTATAACATGGGTGGAATTCCTACCAATTATAAAGCCGAAGTGGTGACACTGGAGGGTGATAACCCTGATAAAGTCGTCACCGGTTTGATGGCTATTGGCGAAGCCGCTTGTGTTTCCGTTCATGGTGCCAATCGATTGGGTTCAAACTCCTTACTGGATTTAGTGGTTTTTGGACGCTCAGCCGCTATACGCTGTGCCGAACTGATCAAGCCCGGTACTGCACAAAAACCTTTGGCCAAGAACGCTTGCGATAAAGCGATAGCCCGCTTTGATAAAATCCGCAAGGCCAATGGCAGTCGCAATACCGCTGATATTCGATTGGCCATGCAAAAAACCATGCAAACCAAAGCCGCTGTATTCAGAACGCAATCGACACTGGATGAAGGCATAGCGTCCATGGCAGCAATTACCCAATCCTTTACCGAAGTGGGTGTTAAAGACAAATCACTGGTTTGGAATACCGAGTTGGTTGAAACCCTTGAGCTGGATAACCTGCTCAGTCAAGCCACAGTAACCATTAGCGCAGCGGGCAATCGCCACGAAAGTCGTGGCGGCCATGCACGCGAAGATTATCCTAACCGTGAAGATGCCAACTGGATGAAACATACGCTAACCTGGTTGATTGATGACACTATCAAAATCGATTACCGCCCTGTGCATTTATATACTTTAACAGACGACGTTGACGTTATTCCACCTAAAGAGAGGATTTACTAATGGCCGAGTTTACCTTACCGAAAAATTCGGTTTTAACCGAAGGCAAAACCTTTAAAGCACCCGCTGGTACCACTAATATTCGCCGCTTTGAAGTCTATCGTTGGGATCCTGATTCCGGTGAGAATCCTCGCGTCGATAACTATGAGCTCGATATGGATAGTTGCGGCCCCATGGTATTGGATGCGATTTTAAAAATTAAAAATGAAATCGACAGTACCTTAACCTTTAGGCGCTCATGCCGTGAAGGTGTCTGTGGCTCATGTGCCATGACCGTTAATGGTAAAAATACCTTGGCCTGTACCAAGGCTATTGATTACTATCCTGATACCATCAAAATATTTCCACTCCCGCATATGTCTGTTATTAAAGACTTGGTGCCGGATATGACGCATTTTTATGCACAATACGCGTCCATTAAGCCATGGATAGAAACACAAACCCCCGCACCTGCTGATACTGAACGTCTACAAAGTAAAGATGACCGTGAAAAGCTGGACGGTTTATATGAATGCGTCATGTGCGCCTGTTGCTCGACCAGTTGCCCCAGTTATTGGTGGAACAGCGAACGTTACTTAGGCCCTGCCGTGTTGTTACAAGCCTACCGTTGGCTGGTGGATAGTCGTGACGAAAATACCGGCGCACGTCTGGATGAACTGGAAGATCCGTTTAAATTATATCGTTGCCATACTATTATGAATTGCACCGATACCTGCCCAAAAGGCTTAAACCCCGCCAAAGCCATCGCTGAAACCAAAAAATTATTAGTCCAAAGAAAATTGGGCTAATGATTCCACTCGCCAAGCTGCGTTGGCAATGCCGACGCGGCACCAAAGAACTGGATTTTCTGTTATTGCGCTATGTCGATTTGGAATATGCGCTAGCTGACACTCAAGAAAAAGCACTGTTTATGCAATTGTTGGCGTTAGAAGATGATCAATTAATTGATCTCTTATTGGGCGATTTGGTTATGGAAACGGCTGAAATGAAAGCGTTGATTAAAAAGGTGAGGGTGTAATAAACATCACGGTCAGCGTAATACCAGTCAACCTTCATTTTTCAGTCGATCCCAAAACCCTACTGGGTTACCGCTATTAAGGTACTAACTTTTCAACGGTATCAGAGTAGTTATAGATGCCTGTTTTATTGGCTTCCGTACTGATAGCCGCCGCATTAACATCATATTTAGACTCACTTTTTAAGTTTGTAATCGTAACTTTAGTGCTAGACACTATCTTCTGATACCACACACCATTATCCGCAGGCGAAGGTATAGGCGAGTAAAGCACAATATATCCCGATGCCTTGGGCACGTGGCTAATTTCGATGTACATTTCTCCCGGATTGTTACCATAGTGCACTGTTATAATGGGCGCCTCTAAAATACCAATTGGCTCCGGCAATTTGGAGATGGGGAAGCCCGAGCTATCCAGTTTAACAACATCGTTATCTGCGACTAAATTAACATAATTGCCTAAGGTATAAATTGCATTCTCTAGCGTTAAGCGACAAGCATTTTTATTCGCGGTATCTTCTTTGCTGCCGTCTTTGGCTTTTAACAAGGTCGTAGAGTAAGCGGCTATATATTCTTGAATAGTCAATAGGGGTGGCAATGGATTAGTAAAATTCGGATTGATAGTCATTTTATTAACCTATCTTCGTCACTTTTTTGCGAGAAATCGTCTTTTTCCGCCCTTTTGGCAATCAAAAATATATAAAACCCTTTAAAATCAGTGGCCCTCTTTTTAAGATGCCAATGTAGTGCCATCCATTTTAGATGAAACTTGCCTTAGAC